>CAXTUO010000133.1:0-8019 GCA_964247175.1 uncultured Acetobacteraceae bacterium
CGATCCCGAGACAAGGGCAACCTTGCCTTGCAGCCGGCTCATGGCGTTGCCTCCCGCCCGATCGCGACGAGGGCCTCACCCAGCATCTTCGTCTGGCCGAACTGGTTCTCCGCGCTCACGCTGACCCTCGCGCACCGCTCGCCGTCCCGGTCCTCGATCGCGACCACCCGGCCGCTACATTGGACCTCGTTGCCGAGGTGCGTGATCGCGACGAAGCGGGCGCTGAAGCTGCGCAGCCGGGATTGCGGCAGCCATTCGGTCAGCAGCCGGCCGAGGTAGGCCATCGAAAGCATGCCCTGCGCGAACACGTCGGGCATGCCGGCCTTGCGCGCAAAGTCGATGTCGATGTGGATCGGGTTGTGATCGCCGGACGCACCGGCGAACAGGGCCAGCGTCGTGCGGTTGACCGGCGGCAGGGATAGCGGCGGCAGCAGGTCGCCGACCGAGACCGGCACGGCGGTGACGAGCATTCCTTCAGGCATTGCGATGCACCAGCACGGTTTTCAGGTCGGCGACGGGAGTGCCCGCCGGATCGGTGACGCGCGTCGCCCGCACCACGAACTCCAGCGCGCCGCCTTTCTTGTCGTAGATGTCCTCGATGCGCGGCTGGAAGGTCAGCACGTCGCCGGCGCAAACGTCATGATGGTATGTGAACGACTGCTCGCCGTGCAGGATGCGGGCGAGGTCCATGCCGAGCAGCCCCATCCAAGCCGTCGCGTCCGGCACGTCGTTTTCGAGAGTGAACAAGAAACTCGGCGGTGCGGGCAGGCCGCGGTGGCCGGCGGCATGCGCGACCGCCTCGTCCAGGTACTCCGGCCTCCCCTCGCCCGTTGCCTTGGCGAAGAAGCGCAGGCGGCCAGCCTCGACCGTCGCGGTGTGCGACGGCAGGTCCCGCCCGATGTGCGCCCGGTCGATCACCGGGTCACGCCGCCGCGTACAGCGTGACGACGCAGGCGCCGCCGAGGCCGAGGTTGTGCTGCAGGCCCACGCGGGCGCCCTCAACCTGACGGGCGCCGGCGCTTCCCCGCAACTGGTGCGTAAGCTCGTAGCACTGCGCGAGGCCGGTCGCGCCGAGCGGGTGGCCCTTGGACAGCAAGCCCCCGGATGGGTTCGTCACGTAGCGGCCGCCGTAGGTGTTGTCGCCGTCCTCCACCAGCCGCTGCGCTTCGCCGTCGCTGCACAGGCCGATCGCCTCATACGTGATCAGCTCGTTCTGGGCGAAGCAGTCGTGCAGCTCGACCACGTCGACCTCGTTCGGGCCGACGCCGGCGGCGGCATAAACCTGCTGCGCAGCGTCGCGGGCCAGGTCGAAGCCGACCACCTGCATCATGTCCTTCGCTTCGAAGGTTGAGCTGAAGTCGGTTGTCATCGCCTGGGCGGCGATCGTGACGTCGGTGCGCAGCCCATGCTGGCGCGCAAACGCTTCGGAAACGAGGACTGCGGCTGCGGCGCCGCAGGTGGGCGGACAGGCCATGAGCCTGGTGAGGACGCCGGGCCAGATCGCGGGCGAGTCCAGCACCTCGTCGGCGGTCACCTCGCGCCGGAACACCGCGAGCGGGTTCTGCGCCGCATGCCGGCTGGCCTTGGCCCGGATCTCGGCGAAGGTCCGGAGCGGCGTGCCGTACTTCTTCATGTGGCTGAGGCCGGCGCCGCCGAAATAACGGAGCGCCAGGGGCAGTTCGCCCGCGCCGACGAGGTTCTCGGTCATCGCGTCGAAGTCAGCGAACGGGCTGGGCCGATCCGGGAACATCATGCCGAGCGCGCCGGGCTTCATCTGCTCGAAGCCAAGCGCGAGCACGCAGTCCGCCGCCCCGGACGCGATCGCTTGGCGCGCGAGGAACAACGCCGAGGACCCGGTCGAGCAGTTGTTGTTGACGTTGAAGACCGGCAACCCGGTCATGCCCAGCCGGTACAGCGCCTTCTGACCGGATGTGGAGTCGCCGTAGACGTATCCCACGTAGGCCTGCCGGAGCGACGCATACTCGATGCCGGCGTCGGCCAGTGCGAGGCGTGCCGCCTCGGCGCCCATGACGTCATACGGATCGCTCGACCCGGGTTTGGCGAACGGGATCATCCCGACGCCCGCAACGACGACCTTATCCATGAGCGCCTCCCCAGCAGAACAAGTCATCTGACTTGCTGTCACATTTGCCGGCGCTTGACTTGCTGTCAAGTGCCTTGTTGCCTCACCCCGAAGCGACATGGCGGGAGGTGGATTGGGACATGCAGGACTTGGTTCGGGAGTCGCTGCGGCGGAAAACGTCGGATACGACCGGAAAGGGCGTCGAGCGCGCTCATGACATCCTGGTCGCGGCCCGGGAGGCGTTCGCCTTGGAGGGCTATGCCGCTCTTTCGATGCGGGGGGTCGCCAACCGGATCGGAGCGACGCTTGGCAGCATCCAGCACTACTACCGCACCAAGGACGAGATGCTGGAAGCCATGCTCGTGCACAGCTCGAACGAGTACCAGGCCTCGGTGAACCGGATCGTCGCCTCCATGCCGGACGCGCCAAAGCGCGAACGCTTCCTGGCGGCGATGGCCTACTTGATCGCGGAAACCCGCACGCCCGTCAGCCGCGGCATGCTGCTGGAGTCCCTGGCGCTCGCCGGGCGGCATGGCTTCGCGGCGCAGGTATGCGAGCAGATGATCGGCCGCGCCCGCCGAACGATCAGGCGCCTCGTCAAGGATGCTGCCGTGAACCTCCAGGAACAGGAGCTCGACCAGCGTGCAGCCCTTATCCTGGCCCAGATCCTCGGGCTGCTTTTTTCACCTGCAGGAGAGCGACAGGAAAACGACGCTCTGGACAGGGCAGCCCGGGAAGTCATGCTTGAGATTGCGACCAAGCCAGGAGCTGTCCGTCCTCCGTCATAGCGGCTCTTCCACGCATGGGGCGGACATCGGCTGACCGCGGCGGAAGCACGGGTCACCCATGATGCCGCGCTTCGGGCGCTGTCGCCCGACGGTTTGCGTCAGACCAAGGGGTCCGCCGGACGTATGCCCGGGAGCGCAAGGCATTCAGCTGCAAGATGATGAATTTTCTGAACACGCGCCCCGTGCTGGCCGAGAAGGACGAATGCGATGGTTGCCTGCGTTCCCATCGAGAGCGGCGTCGGCTTGCACGCCGAGGGACGGTTCGACCGCCACCAGGGCGAGTGGTGGACGACCGAGCTGCAGCAGGGCAAGGTGATCCCTGCCTGCATACAGCTGCTCGGCAGCTACGGCCACATGAACGAGTATCCGATCGCCCGCTCGCGGCAAGGAGGACTATGGCCTCGACCGCCGACTCCCCGGTTTTCGGCCCGCACGTCGCACCGCTGTCCGGTTCCGACCCGGCTTTCAACGACTCGGCGCTCGACGAGCTTGTCCGTACCCTCGGCTACCGTCCCAACGCGCTCCTCACGATGGCGCGGAGGCCTGGTATGCTGCCCGCCATCCTCGGGCTGCTGAGGATCGTGGTGTGGAGCGAGGGCGCCATCCCGGTCCCGTTGCGGCTGCTGCTGGCCTGCGAGGCGAGCCGCGGCGCCGGGTGCCTTTATACCGCGGCCCACGTGGTGCACGCCGCCCACCACGCCGGCGTGGGCTGGGACAAGCTGGCCGCGCTGCCGGACTACGGGCGGGACCCGCTGTTCACGGCCGAGGAAAAGCGCGCGCTCGCGATCGCGACTGCCGGGTCGGCGCTGCCCGTGGCGGATGCCCGGGCGGCGTTCGAGGAGGCCAAGCAGGTCTTCAACGATGACGGACTGATCGAGATCGTGTCTGCCGTGTCCGCCTTCGGCTGGTTCAACCGCTGGAACAGCCTGATGCGCACGGAGTTGGAGGCGGTGCCCGCCGAGGCGCTCGACCATGTGCCGTGGCTGGCGGCGCTTTCCGGCCGGAGAACCTGACCATGTATAGCGGGTTGCACGACTCCTCGCGTTGGGTGCTGCCTGCCGTGCTGACGGAGATGGCGGACCGAAGGCCGGGGGCGACCTGGCTGACGGACAGCGCCGGCCAGGCGATGACATTCGGGGAGGCCGAGTCGCAGGCCCGCAGGGCGGCGTCGTATTTCCACGCGATGGGCGTGACACGCGGCGACCGGGTAGGCATCTTCATGTTCAACGGCTGCGACTTCGTGCGTGCCTGGCTGGGGCTGGGCAAGCTGGGGGCGACGGCGGTGCTGCTCAACACGGAGCTGCGCGGCGCGTTCCTGCGCCATCAGCTCAACGACTCCGCCGTTTCCTGCCTGCTGACGGACGCGGAGCTGTTTCCCGTCCTGGCCGCCCTGGCCGATGAGTTGCCGGCCTTGACAACCGTGCTGGTGGCTGGCCCGGCACCCGAAGCGCCCCCCACCCGCTGGAAGATCGCGCCATGGCGGGATCACGCCGGCGCCCAGGAGTGGGACGGACCTGGCCCTGCCGCCTCCGACACGGCATGCGTCATGTACACCTCCGGCACGACCGGTCCGTCCAAGGGCGTGCTGATGCCGCACGCCCACTGCACGCTGTATGGGATCGGCACGACAAGGTGCCTGGAGCTGACGCCGGCCGACCGCTACTACATCAGCCTGCCTTTGTTCCACGCGAACGGGCTGCTCATCCAGCTCGGCGCGACGCTGCTGACGGGCATACCGGCCTTCGTGCGGACGCGTTTCAGCGCCAGCAGCTGGCTGGACGACATACGCGCCCATGGGGCGACGGTGACGAACCTGCTGGGCGCCACGGCGTCGTTCGTGCTTGCGCAGCCGCCCTCGCCTCGGGACGGCGACAACGCCCTGCGCGCCGTGATGAACGCGCCCAACCTGCCGCAGCACGAGGCGGAGATGCGGCGGCGGTTCGGCGTGCAGGACGTGGTGTCGGGCTTCGGCATGACCGAGGCGAACATCCCGATCTGGGGCCGGATCGGCTGCTCCGTGCCCGGCGCGGCCGGGTGGACGCACGACGAGCACTTCGCCGTCGTCATCGCCAACCCAGAGGATGACCGGCCGGTGCCGGCCGGGCAGGTCGGCGAGATCCTGGTCCGGCCCAAGGTCCCCTTCGGCTTCATGGCGGGCTACCTCAACGCGCCGGAAAAGACTGTGGAAGCCTGGCGCAACCTGTGGTTCCACACCGGCGACGCCGGATCCATGGACGCGGACGGGCTGATCACCTTCGTCGATCGGATCAAGGACTGCATCCGCCGCCGCGGCCAGAACATCTCGGCGACAGAAGTCGAGGCGGTGGTGCTGGGCCTGCCGGGCGTGGCAGAGGCGGCGGCCTTCGCGGTGCCATCCGACGTCCCGGGCACGGAGGACGAGGTCATGCTCGCGTTGGTGCCCGCACCCGGCGAGACGATCGACTGCGATAGCCTCCTGGCGCGGGCGGGCGAGCAGTTGCCCCGCTTCGCCCGCCCCCGCTACGTCCGCGTGGTGGACGAGTTGCCGAAGACCGCGACCGGCAAGGTCCAGCGGGCCGTGCTCCGTCAGCAGGGCACTGCCGGGGCACGGGACATGCTGGTGAAGCCCTGACGGCCCGGGTCAGTTCACGTTCCGTATCCGGTTCTCCCGGAACGGTGCACGCAGGTTGCGGTTGAAGACTCTGCCGGCGCCCGGCCAGGGCAACAGCGTGTCGCGGAACTCGATGCCGCGCGGACCTTTGAAGCCGCCCAGCAGCGTCCGGCAGAACGCGATCAGTTTGCCCGCAGGTGGAGTTCGAGTGGGACGCGGCCAAGAGCGAGAAAAACGAGGCCCAGCGCGGCTTGCCCTTTCGCCTCGCCATCTTGCTGTTCCAAAGCCCCGTGCTGCGGCGCGTGGATGACCGGCAGGACTACGGCGAGGTCCGCATCAAGGCCATCGGCGTGGTCGGGGATCGCATCCTGCACTGCGTTTACACCGACCGCGGCGGGGTGCGCCGGGTCATCAGCTTGCGCGACGCGAACAGGAGGGAGCGTGATGCCTACCGTGCGACGTTCGGGGACTGAGACCGACGAAGCCGCCGAACTGGCCGAGTTGGCGAAGCGCCGCGCGCCGACCGAAGCGGAAATCGAGGCCCAGGCCACCGAGGACGGCGACGCTTGGACCGACGAGGAGCTGGCAGGCGCTGAGGCCGTGTGGCCTTCCCCCTCCCCAACCGAGGTGCGCGCGCTGCGGCACCGGCTGGGGTTGAGCCAGGCGCGGTTCGCGCGCCGGTTCGGCTTCAGCGTGGACGCCGTGCAGCAGTACGAGCAGGGGCGGCGCAAGCCGACCGGGCCGGCTGCGGCGCTGCTGCGCGTGATCGGGGCGGACCCGGATGCCGTCGTCCGCGCGCTGCGTGGCAAGAAGACGGGGTAGAAAGCGTAACCGCAATCAACCCGGCGAGTCATGTGTCAGGGACGCATGGACGGAAGCAGGAGAATGCTGAGCGAAACAGCTTGACAGCGCCACTTCGTAGAAGCGGATGATCCGCGGTCTGCGGCAGCCCAAGCTGCGGGACACGGCCTTCCTGTGCTTGTCCATCGCCGAGACCGACTTGAAGAACGACAGCCGGTTCTTTTGGGCGTTTGCCAACCACCTGTCCGCACTCAGGCTGGCCGACATCGACGGGATTGATCCCGATACCTTCTATGCCGGCTTCCACGACGGGCAGATCCTCCCCGAGGTCGGCACGCCCTTGCGAACCCGATGGCTGCAGACCTACTTCCGCCTGCTGCGCAAGCAGGACGACTACTTCGGGCGCCTGACCCCCGGGCAGGCCGACAGCCTCGCCCCGTTTCGGCTGCGCCCGGTCAGCAATGCGTCGTTCTGGCGCCGCAGCTCCCTTTTCGTGCAGGTCCGCGACGAGAGCCGGGGTCGGCGCAAGGCGGCCGCCGCGGCCGTGCACGACAAGTTCTACCTGTTCCGCAACATCGCCGAGCGCCGGCTGAACCAGCTCGTCCGCCTGCGGCAGGCGTTCCGGGATGCCTGCGGCCATGCCCGGCAAGCTGGTGCCGCAGCGTCCTTTCCGGTGGCCTTCGCCTACACCGAGGAGGCCGTCACGCCGGCTGGCGCGGCGCGCACGGTCACGCATCGCTTCCGGCTGTGGGACGGGCACGCGCTGCGCCGCGCCCACGCGCCGGTGGCGCCGAAGCGCTACTACGAGGCGCCCGAGTACGGGTGCGGCATCGAACTCGGCGCCGACCTGCTGTTCCTGTCTTACGAGGGCGCCACCGCCGCCGCCGAGACCGTGGAGCCGGCCGAGTTCTGGTTTGCCGACCTCGCCCGGGCCGGCGGGCTGACGTACGACCCGGACCCGGCTTTCCTTGCTGCCCACGGCTACGCCAAGGGCGCGCTGTATCCGCCCGCCCGCCCGGACTGGGCCGTGTCCACCGGCACTTGGCTGAAGCGCCTGTCCGCCGACCTCGGCTTGTTGTTCCTGCCGGTGGACACGCTGCTGGCGATAGGCCTGATCGGCCAGGCCGCGTTGCAGGTCATGACCAAGACCGGGGCGCGCGTCGGCGAGGTCATGCAGATCCGCCTGACGCCCGAGCACCTGACGCGGGCGGAGTTGCCAGGCGGCAAGGAGGTGATCGCCTTTCGGGCCAAGCCCAAGGGCCGCACGGCGGAGGAGCCGTTCTACATCGACGGCCATTGCCTCAAGGCCCTGCATGCCTGGTTCACCTTTCTGCGCGAGCGCGGCGGCGGGGCCGTGATGGTGCCGCCGACCTTCCAGTTGCGCACGAAGTGCGAGCCGGCGGCCTATCTGTTCCAGTTCCGCGGCCGGCACTTCGACCAGAACGATCTGAACGCCTGCCTGCGCATCCTGCTGCACGGGATCGAGGTCTCGACGGCGCAGGGCGAGACCGTGCGGCTGAGCGCGCACCTGCTCCGCCACGGCTTTGCGACCGAGATGCGGCAACTGGAGGTGCCGATGGACGTGATTGCGCTGCTGATGAAGCAGCGCGACGTGGACGTGACGCGCTTCTACGCCCAGCCCACCCCGGCGCAGTTGGTCGGGGTGCAGGAGCGCATCTTCCTCGACCGCATCGACCTCACGCGCACCCACATCCGGGCGCCCGCCGCGATCCGCCGCCAGCTGGAAGGGGCGCAGG
>CAXTUO010000134.1:0-7999 GCA_964247175.1 uncultured Acetobacteraceae bacterium
GGGGATCGCCCGGCGGCGGCACTGCCGGGCCAGCGCCTGGGCCAGCGCGGCGCGGTCCGGCACGCCGTCATGGCGGAACACCACGCCGCACAGGAGCGGGGGCAACGCCGCCACCGCCCGGCGCGGATCGGGGAAGCGCGGATGGTCGGTGAACAGCCAAAGCACCGGCAGGCGCGCCGCCCGCCCGCCCGCGCGGCGCTGCCGCGACTTGACCCCGCGCGCCCATGCGACAAGCCTATGGTCCATGACGTCCCCATCTTCCGAACCCAGCGTGCAATCCAATGTGGCCGGGCGCCTGCGGCACATCCAGGCCCGCATCGCCGAGGCCGCGGCGGAGGCCGGCCGCCCCCCGGAAACCGTCACGCTGGTCGCGGTGTCCAAGACGCACCCCGCGGAAGCCGTGCGGGAAGCGATAAAGGCCGGGCAGGCCGTGTTCGGCGAGAACCGCGTGCAGGAAGCGGCGGCCAAGTTCCCGGACCTGCGCGCCCTGCGGCCTGGCCTCGCCCTGCACCTGATCGGCGGCTTGCAGACCAACAAGGCCCACGACGCCGTGCGCGTCGCCGACGTGATCGAGAGCCTGGACCGCCCCCGCCTCGCCGACGCCCTGGCCGACGCCGCCGACAAGCAGGGGCGCCTGCCCCGGCTGCTCGTCCAGGTGAACGTCGGCGACGAGCCGCAAAAGGCCGGCGTGCCCCGGGCGGAGGCGGACGCCTTCATCCGGGACTGCCGCGCCCGCTTCGGCGACGCGCTGGCCGGGCTGATGTGCATCCCGCCCGCGGAGGGCGATCCCGCGCCGCACTTCGCCTGGCTCGCCGCCTGCGCCGCCCAGCACGGGCTGCCCGTGGTGTCCATGGGCATGTCGGGCGATTTCGAGTGCGCCATCGCCCACGGCGCCACCCATGTCCGGGTCGGCAGCGCCATCTTCGGCGCCCGGCCCCCGCCGGCGGGCCATTGAACGGGGGAAGACGCAAGATGAAGCGCCGTACCGTGCCGGACCTGGCTGGGGCCGTGCTCATGCTGGCAGCCTTGTGCTGCGGACCCGGCGCCGCGCGGGCGCAGCCGATCCTCGACGCCGCATCCGTGCCCAACCTGTCCGCGGAAGGGCGGGCCTCCTACAACGGCTTCCTCGCCACCAACCTGCCCCGCGCCTTTGCCCTGGCCCCGGGCGGGCAGTTCGGCTGGCAGGGCGGCAACGGGACCCTGGACGCGGCGCGGGCGAAGGCCCTGGCAAGCTGCGCCGCGAAGGGCGGCGGCGACTGCGCGGTTTATGCCGAGAACCTGGACGTGGTGTGGCACGGACGCGCGCCGCAGACGGCCGCGCCGCCGGGTCCGTTCGTTTCCACCTGGAACTACAGCATCGTGCCGGACGCGCGTTACTTCTGGCGCGGCCCGGCCCAGGCCACGGGCGTTTACGTTTGGGCGCATGGCCTCGGCACCATGAACGGCGCCGGGGCGCTGGCCGACGCGCGGGGCAACCAGCCGCAGCCGCACGTCCGGGCGTTCAACAATGCCGGCTTCGACGTGGTGCGCTTCGACCGGGACCCGCATTCGGACAGCCGCGACCGGGCCGCCGGCTGGCTGGAGGACAGCCTCGCCGACCTGCGCCGCCGCGGCTACAGGAAGGTCGTGGTGGGCGGGCAGTCGCGCGGCGGCTGGAACGCCCTGCAAATGCTGACCCACCCCGGCCTGGCCGACGCCGTGATCGCGGTCTCCCCCGCCGCGCACGGTTCGGGCGGCAGCACCAACCTCACCGCGCAGTACGACGACCTCCGGCAGTTGGTGGGCGATGTCCCGGCGGCGCCGACCCGGCTGGCCTTCGTGCAGTTCGGGGGCGACCTGTTCGCCGGCGACCTCGGAGGCCGCCGCGCCTTGATCGAGCGGCTGCGCCCCCGGCTGGGCGGCCTGCTGATCTTGGATCAGCCGGAGGGTTTCGCCGGCCACTTCGGCGGCGGCACCGCCCTGTTCGCGCAGCGCTACGGGCAGTGCCTGCTGCGGTTCGCCGCCGGGCCGCAGCCGGTCGCGGCGTGTTGAGGCGCGGCCCCCGGGCCGGCGTGCCCTTTGCAGGCCGGCAGGCCTGTGCCATCTTCCCCCGATAATCAGTGCCACGGTGTCCACCTGATGCCGGTTTCGCGATTGATGGACCTCACATGACCTTGCAGCGCTGCGCGGCAGCCGTGTTCTCCGGACCGGGCCTGTGAGCCTCGCCGTCGAAGCCCTCCCCGGCGTCGCCCGCCGCCCGCTGCGCGCCGCAGCGCTGCTGGCCGTGCTCGGGGTCGTGTACGGCGACATCGGCACCAGCCCGCTTTACGCGCTCAAGGCCAGCTTGGTCCATTTCAGCGGCGTCGGCGTCACCCGGATCGAGATCCTCGGCGTGCTGTCGCTGATCTTCTGGTCGCTGATCCTGATCGTGACGGTGAAGTACGTCCTCCTGGTCATGCGCGCCGACAACCATGGGGAAGGCGGCATCCTGGCGCTCATGGCGCTGGCGCAGCGCGGGACGGTCGGCACCGCCATGCGGACGGCGCTGGGCCTGATCGGGGTGGGCGGCGCGTGCCTGTTCTTCGGCGACGGGGTGATCACCCCGGCCATCTCCGTGCTTTCGGCCATCGAGGGGCTGGACGTGGTGTCGCCCACCTTCAAGAGCCTCGTGCTGCCGTTGTCCATCGTGGTGATCGTGGCGCTGTTCGCGGTGCAGATCCGCGGGACCGCCAGCATCGGCCGGGCGTTCGGCCCGGTGATGGCGGCTTGGTTCGCCGCGCTCGCGGCCATGGGCCTGTTCCAGATCGCCCGCAACCCCGACGTGCTGATGGCGGTGTCCCCCCATTACGCGGCGCTGGTCTGCTTCCAGCATGGCTGGCTCGCCTTCGTCACCCTCGGTTCCGTGGTGCTGGCCGTGACCGGGGCGGAGGCGCTGTATGCCGACATGGGCCACTTCGGCGCGCAGCCGATCCGGCTGGCCTGGGTGTTCTTCGTGCTGCCCTGCCTGGTGCTCAACTACTTCGGCCAGGGCGCCCTGGTGATGGCCGATCCGTCCGCGCTGGCCAACCCGTTCTACCTGATGGCGCCGGAAGGGCTGCGCCTGCCGCTCGTCATCCTCGCCACCGCCGCGACGGTGATCGCGAGCCAGGCCCTGATCTCCGGCGCCTTCTCCGTGGCCCGGCAGTGCATGCAGATGTCGTTCCTGCCCCGCATGGCGGTGCTGCACACCAGCCACGCCGAGGAGGGGCAGATCTACGTGCCCCAGGTCAACACGGCCTTGCTGGTCGGCGTGCTGATCCTGGTGCTCGCCTTCCGCAGCAGCGACGCGCTGGCCTCGGCCTACGGCATCGCCGTGACCGGCACCTTCCTGTGCACCTGCGTGCTGGCGACCGTGGCGTTCCGGCGGCAGTTCGGCTGGCCGCGCGTCGCGGCCCTCGGGGTGTTCGGCTTCTTCTTCGCGGTGGACTTCGTGTTCTTCGCGGCCAACGCGCTGAAGATCCCGGAAGGCGGCTGGGTGCCGCTGCTGCTCGGTCTCGGCCTGATGGCGATGATGAGCTCCTGGAACCGCGGCCGGGAACTGATGCTGGCGCGCTGGAAGCAGGACAGCCTGCCGCTCGCCTCCTTCCTGGCGCGGCTGCCGCAGTCCCGCACGATCCGGGTGCCGGGCATGGCGGTGTTCCTGACCGGCAACCCCGACTACGTGCCGGCCGCGCTGCTGCACAACCTCAAGCACAACAAGGTCCTGCACGAGCACGTCCTGTTCGTCACCGTGCAGAACATGGACATGCCGCAGGCGCCGGCCGACGAGCGGGTCGAGGTGTCGGTGCTGGCGCCCAACGTCCACCGGGTCGTGCTGCGCTACGGCTTCATGGAAAGCCCCAACATCCCCCGCGCGCTGGAGGAACTCAGCGCGCACGGGGTGGCCTACAACCCCATGCAGGCCAGCTTCTTCCTGGGCCGCGAGGTCCTCGTGCGCGCCATGGTGCCGAAGCTGCCGGCCTGGCGGCTGTTCCTGTTCCTGTTCATGGCGCGCAACGCCGTGCCGGCGACGGAGTTCTTCCGCATCCCCAGCGACCGCGTCGTCGAGCTGGGCGTCCGGGTGGCAATCTGACGGGCTGAGCGCCGGCCCGCGGCGCGGCGGCCACACCTCGGGACCCATCCGGTGCATCGTCACGCAAGCGAGTGCAATCCGGGGCGACTTCGTTTATGCTGCGCCTTTTTGGACCCATGGGCACAAAGGGCGGCCAGGCGCGCCGCCCTCCCACGGATGCGTTCAAGGCGAGGTGATGGCGAAGCTGACCATGGTGCTGGCCAAAGGGCCTGGGCGTCCCGACGGCGACCTCGACGACCGGCTCATCGTCCGGCTCGTGCTCAACCGGCAGGGCCAGATCGACTCGTCCGCTTACGCGCACGACCCGACGCCCTGGCTCGCCATCCGCAGGCGGCCCGGCATGGACGACAAGCATTCCGAGCTGATCCGCCTGGACGAAGGCTGGGCCTTGCAGAGCATGGCCAGCGAGGACGACCCGCTCTGGACCTTCGAGGGTTTCGTGTTCCGCCCGGGAGACCTGGTCCGCCTGGGTCCTCCCAACGGCGAGGGCCTGCTGTTCCGCATCGTGGCGAGCACGCCGGATTGACGAAAGGCTGCCCTGGCGTGACCGCCAAGGCAGCCGGGCCGGTCAGTCCGCCGCGAGGTGCTGGGGCGGCACGTCCAGTTTTTCCAGAGTGACGGGGATCGACTTGGCGGCCGGGGTGTCCGCGCCTTCCGCATGGTGCCAAACGGGGATCAGCGGGTTGGCTTCGGGGTAGTAGGCGCTCATGCAGCCTTCCGGGATGTCGTAGGGCGTCACGATGAACCCCCCGACCCGGCGCACCACGCCGTCATCGACGGCCGCCGTCAGCGCCACGATGTCGCCCTCGGCCAAAGACAGCCGCTCGATGTCGTTCACGTGCATGAACAGCGTCATCCGGGTGCCGCGCACGCCGCGGAACCGGTCGTGGTAGCCGTAGATCGTCGTGTTGAACTGGTCGTTGCTGCGGATGGTCATGAGCTGCAGCACGCCCCGGGCGTCGTCGGGAACCGCGATGTCCTCGTTGAGGCTACGGGGCACGATGAAGTTGGCGCGTCCGGTCGGCGTGTGCCAGTCCCGCTGCCGCGCGGTGATCGGCAGGTGGAAGCCGCCGGGCTTCTCCATGCGGGTGTTGAAGTCGCCGAACAAAGCCGGGTAGGTCCGCTCGATGGCGTCGCGCACCAGGCTGTAGTCGTCCGTCCACTGCGCCCAGGGCACCGCCGGGTTGGGGGGCAGCGCCGCCTGCGCGATGCCGGCGACGATGGCCGGCTCGCTCATCAGGTGCTCGCTGGCCGGGTCCCGCATGCCGCGGGAGCTTTGCACGCAGGCGCTGGTGTCCTCCGTGGTCACGATCTGCGGCCCGGTCGCCTGCACGTCGATCTCGATCCGGCCGCGGCAGGGCAGGATGTAGGCCGTCTTGCCGTGGATCACGTGGTTGCGGTTCAGCTTGGTCGAGATCATCACGGTCAGCGGGATGTCGCGCCAATGCCGCTCCATGGCCACGGTTTCCGGCACGGCGCGGATGAAGTTCCCGCCCAGCTCGACAAAGGCCTCCACCTCGTCCTTGAGCACCTGCTTGCAGGCGCCCACCGTGTCCACGCCCTTCCCGCGCGGCGGCTCGAAGCCATACAGCTCCTTCAGCTTGTCGAGCGGCACCAGGTCGGGCTTCTCCGTGATCCCCACGGTGCGCTGGCCCTGCACGTTGCTGTGGCCGCGCACCGGGCAGATGCCGGCGCCGAGCTTGCCGATGTTGCCGCGCAGCAGCAGCAGGTTGACGAACATCTGCACGTTCTCGACGCCCGTGCGGTGCTGCGTCAGGCCCATGCCGTAGATGCCGATAACGGCGTTGCTGCGGGCATAAACGGTCGCCACCGCCTCCATGGCGCCCCGGCTCAGGCCCGACTGGTGCTCCAGCGCTTCCCAGGCATGGCCGCGCACGGCCTCGGCGAACTCGTCGAAGCCATGGGTGTGCTCGGCGATGAACGTCGTGTCGAGCACGCGCGGCGTGCCCGCCGCCTGCGCCGCGTCGTCCAGCGCCAGGACGTGCTTGCACACCCCGGTCATCGCCGCCACGTCGCCGCCGATGCGGACCTGGTGGTACTGGCTGCTGATCGGCGTGTCGGTCGCGGTCAGCATCTCCTTCACGTGCTGCGGGCTGCGGAACCGCTCCAGCGCCCGCTCGCGCAGCGGGTTGAAGGTGATGATCGGCACGCCGCGCTTGTGCGCCTTCTGCAGCTCGTTCAGCATGCGCGGGCTGTTGGTGCCGGGGTTCTGCCCGGCGAAGATCAGCAGGTCGGCATTGTCGAAATCCTCCAGCGTCACCGTGCCCTTGGGGGCGCCGATGCTGGCGGGAAGCGCCACCGAGGTCGGCTCGTGGCACATGTTGGAGCTGTCGGGCAGGTTGTTGGTGCCCAGCATGCGCGCGAACAGGGCGTACATATAGGACGTTTCCAGCGACGCGCGGCCGGACGCGTAGAGCACGACCTTCTTGGGGTCGGTGGCGCGGAGCCGCCCGCCGATGTCGTCGAACGCTTCCTGCCAGCCTACCTCCACGTAGGTGTCGCTCGCCGCGTCGTAGCGCAACGGGTGGGTCAGCCGGCCGATGGCCTCAAGGTCATGGTCGGACCAGGATTCCAGCTCGGTGACGGTGTGCTTGGCGAAGAAGTCGGGGCCGACCCGCTTCGTGGTAATCTCCCACGCGGTGGCCTTGGCGCCGTTCTCGCAATACTCGAACACATGCGGCTCGGCCGGCTTGATCCAGGCGCAGCTCACGCAGGTGAAGCCACGGGGCTTGTTCTGCTGCGTCAGCACCAGGGCGCCGCTGACCGGGACGCCCTCCTTGGCCAGGATGCCGCCCAACGAGCGCACGGACCCCCAGCCCCCGGCCGGACCTTTGTAGGGCTTAATGCTTGGCGCGTCGGTCATAACAATGGTCTCCGGCTTTCAATGGAAGCGTGCGGAGTGCAACGGGGTTGCGCCAAGTTCGCGTCACGGGGGCGCGACGGCCCGCAGCACCACGGCGAAACCGGTCGCCAGCAGGCCCGAACTCAACAACAGGAGGACGGCGACGGCGACGGCCGCGATGGTTGCCCCGGCCAGCATCCAACTCACCGAGCCTCGGTTCGGCTCGCTGATCGGGGTCCGGCGCGCGATGGGCGACGGCTCCGGGCTTCGGACGCTACCACTGCTGCCGCGGCCGCGCTCAAGCAGGCCCTTTTCGAACGCGGCGAACTCCAACGCCCCCTCGGCGCCGCCGGGAAAGGGAACGGGATCAAGTTCAGGGGACGCAGGACGCCGGGGCGGGGCACCCCAGGACGGTGTGCCGCCTCGGGCCATGGGTCGCCTTGAAGGCGGGAGCTGCATGGGCGGACCATCAGCGATGGTGGAGCTGAGCGGGATCGAACCGCTGACCTCCTGAATGCCGTGGAGAAGTGGTGACCTGCCAGGGTCCGCCAGGACCAGACAGAAGGCGCCGGCAGTCCCTTGAAAAACAGCTTATTGCAGGCAGTCTCATGGCTCACCCTCTGACACAAGCGGCACGGAGCGACAGAACACGTCAGCCCGGTAGGTCCGCTGGAAGTCTGCAGCATCCCCGGCGGACTCGGGGAAAGGAGGTTGGCGAATGGGTTCCAAGCTCACCGAACGGTCGTCGAGAGACTAGCATGCCTACCTGGCAAGCGCGACCGCATGGTTTCGACGGCGGGCAGCGCGGGTTGGCGGTCCGCGTCATGGCCGCAGCCCCCAAGTCTTGGAGCCTGAGCTGAAACAACCGCGTCAGGTATTCGGCTTGCGGGGTGCGCTGGTGTAGTTCCATTCGCCGTGGAAGCCGGCGGGGGTGATATTCAGGCTGGCGACCTGTGCGTCGGACACCTGATGTTAGAGCCACTCGACAACAGCCCAGCGAGCCGGACCGGCAGGTGGCAGCAGCATGCCGCTCCTTTCGGCAAGGT
>CAXTUO010000135.1:0-7954 GCA_964247175.1 uncultured Acetobacteraceae bacterium
GGAACGGCCTCACCCACAACATCTACGTCGGCGCGGTCAAGCAGCTCACGATTCAGGACAGCTACATCCACGACGCCGTCGTCGGCCACGAGGTCAAGAGCCGGGCGCTGAACACGACCATCACCGGGTCGCGCATCCAGAACAACGCCGGCAACGCGAGCTACGAGATCGACCTGCCCCAGGGCGGCAACGCGCTGATCCAGGGCAACCTGATCCAGCAGAGCGCGAACACCTCCAATCCCGTGATGATCGCGTTCGGGGAGGAGGGCGGCCTCAACCCCGGTTCCGCCCTTGCCGTGCGCGGCAACACGGTCGTGAACGACAAGGCGGGCGGCGTCGCCGTGTGGAACGCAACGGGCGCCCCGGCGCTGATGGACGGCAACCAGACCTACGGCCTGGGCAGCACGGCCAAGACGCTCGGCACGGTCACGCAGACCGGGACGACGGCGCTGGCCGCCCGACCGGCGCTAAGCCTGGCCTCGCCGGTGGGCAGCAGCGTGTTCGACATCGGGATCAACCTGTCCGAAGACGCCTGGCAGGGCGACGCGCAGGCGATCATCAGCATCGACGGGAAGCAGATCGGCGGAGTGCAAACCATCACCGCGTCGCACGGTCTGGGCCAGGAGCAGCGGATCGCCTTCCTGGTTCCGCTCTCAAACGGGCCGCACACCGCCTCGGTCGCGTTCGTGAACGACGCCTGGGGCGGGACCGCCGCAACGGATCGCAACCTCTACGTCGACTCGATGGACGTGGACACGCAGCACACTGTTTTAAGCGCGGTGCTCTACGCCAACGGGGTGCAATCCTTTGCCATCCCCGCCGCTGCGCCCACCACCGGCAGCGCTTCAAGCACGCAGCCTATCCTACCGACCCATTGATCACCTGGCCCCGGCGGTGCAGCCGGGGGTCGGTCAGGCTGCCAGGGCCGCGGTGACACGCCGGGCGAAGGCGGCCGGGTCGGACGGCATTTCCCCGTCCTGCACCCGCGCCAGGTCGAGCAAGGTGTGCGCCGTGTCGGTCAGGTCCGCACCGGCTTCGACCTGCTTGGACAGGCTGCGGATCAAGGGATGGCGCGGGTTCACCTCCAGCGCCGGCGGCAGGCCCATCCCGGCTTGCCCGTGCCGCCGCATCAGCCGCTGCATCTGCAGGTCCGGGCCGAACCCGGCCGCCGCCAGCACCACGGCGCTGTCCACCAGCCGGTCGGTCGCGCGCACCTCACCCACGGCGTCGCCCAGCGCCGCCTTCAAGGCGGGCAGCAGCTTGTCCACGTCGGCAGCCTCGCCCTCCGGCTCGGCCGTGACCGGCAGCTTCGACAGGTCGATGCCGCCCTGGGTCACGCTGCGGATCGGCTTGCCGCCCCACTCGGCCAGCCGCTCCGGCCAGAAGGTATCGACGGGATCGGTGAGCAGCAGCACCTCGGCGCCGCGGGCCTTGAACCCCTCCAACTGCGGCGACCGGGACAGCGCGTCCGCGTCGTCGCCGGTCAGGATATAGATCGCATCCTGCTCCGGCTTCATGCGCTCCACGTAGCCGTCAAGCCCGGTCCAGCCGTCCTGGGCGGACGACCGGAAGCGCATCAGCGAGGCCAACTCCGTGCGGTGCTCGGCGTCTTCCCAAACGCCTTCCTTGAGCACCGCGCCGAAGTTCTCCCAAAGCTTGGCGAAATCGTCCGCGTCCTTGGCGCGCGTCTTGAGCTCGCCCAGCACGCGGTTGGTCACGGCCTTGCGGATGCGGGCCAGCACCGGGGTCGCCTGCAGCATCTCGCGGCTGACGTTCAGCGGCAGGTCCTCGGTATCCACCACGCCCTGCACGAAACGGAGCCAGGGTGGCAGCAGCCCGGCCTCGTCCGTGATGAACATGCGGCGGACATGCAGCCGGACGCGGCTTTCGCGCACGCCCTCCACCGCCTCGAACGGCCGTGTGCCCGGCACGAACAGCAGCGCCGAGTACTCCAGCGCGCCCTCGGCCCGCCAGTGCAGGGTGGCCCAGGGTTCGTCGTAGTGGCCGAGGTGCCGGTAGAACTCCTTGTACTGATCGGGCGTCACTTCGGCCTTCGGCTTGCGCCACAGCGCCGTGCCGGCGTTGGCGGGCCGGTCCTCGCCCTCGGTCGCGACCGTGATCGGCACGGTGATGTGGTCCGCCCACTTGCGCACGACCGTTTCAAGCCGGATCGGCTCCAGGAACTCGTCCGCGTCGGGCTTGATGTGCAGCAGCACGCTTGTGCCGGGCGCGTCGCGCGTGGCCGGGGTGAGCGTGAAAGCGCCCGCGCCGTCCGACCCCCAGGTCCACGCTTCCTCCGACCCGGCGCGGCGGCTTGTGACCTCCACGCGGTCCGCCACCATGAAGGCCGAGTAGAAGCCGACGCCGAACTGGCCGATGAGGCTTACCTTCTCCTCTGGCTTGGCCGCCGCGGCTGCGTCGCCGAAGCGGCGGGTGCCGGACCGGGCAATGGTGCCGAGGTTCGCCGCCAGCTCCCCCTTGTCCATGCCGATGCCCTGGTCGGCGATCAGGATCGTGCGCGCGGCCTTGTCCGGCACGATGCGGACGCCGGCGTCGGGCGGCAACGCCAGGGCGGGCGCGGTCAGCGCCTCGAACCGGCGGCGGTCCGTCGCATCCGCGGCGTTGGCGACCAGCTCGCGCAGGAAGATCTCGCGGTCGGAGTAGAGCGCATGGACCACGAGGTCGAGCAGCCGGCCAACTTCCGCGCTGAACTCGTGGGTTTCGGTCTGCATGTCGCTCATCGCAATCTTCCCCAGGCTGTCGTGCCGCCGATGCCGTGCCGCGGCGATATGCCGCGCGACGTCGGGCTTTTCAATACGTTGGCGGCGCGGTTAGGTGCCTTGGGTATCCGCGCCGCTGCCGCGGCCGGACACGCCGGAGCGGCTCGGCGCGTCGGCCCCCGGCTCGACGGTGCGGGACTCCGCCGCCAGCTCGGCGTCGTCCTGCGGCGCTTCCGCGGCCGCGGGCGCCGGGTCATCCCGACGCTCCTCCAGCACGGCGGCCACCGCTTGCGGGTCAGCCCGCTCGGCCGCGGCGAACAACCGCTCGGTCTCATCCTCGTCGCCCGCGGCTTGGGCGCGCAGGGCTTGCTCCGCCAACTGCCGGGCCGCCGCGTGCTTGCCGCCGGCGCCGTCGGTTTGGTCGAGGTCGTCGCTCATGAAAAATCCCCTCCGGCGGACATCGCGCCGCCCCCATTTGGCACGGCCGTCCAGGAGTGCCATTCTGCCGCGCCTTGGACCACAAAACCCCGCCGCCGGCAAAACGCCGCCGGACTGACAGCGCAACGCGCCTGATCCTTCTTCCGGCCGGCTTCGACGTTAAGAGAGAATGAACTTGGTCCGATGATGCCCGTTAAGGACGATGGAGGCGGCACGCATGCCAAACACGGTTGAGATCCGCAGATTGGACCCGCATGACCCGTTGCCCGAGGGACGGGCGGGCCGCGTCGTCGTGTTGCGCCGTTTCGACGAGGACGATCCTCGCAAGATCGTGACCCAGATCACGTTAACGGGACCACCGGGCCGGTCCGAAGCGGTGCAGCCGGTGCGTGCCGACGGGCGGGCGATGTCGCTGGAAGAGGCGGTATCCGCCGCGCAAGAGGTGGCGAAGTCGGAGGGGATTGGCCAGGTCTTCGTGGTTGACCGCACCGCCGGGCGATTGGAGCACGAAATCGTCGAGCGCGCTGGCGACCACAGCTTCCCCGGCAAAACACTCGACGACACGGACCCCGAGGATGGTGAGAGTGGCCCGGACATGCGGGCCTAGGGGCCGCAAACGGGCACCAGCCATGCCCGAATTCCGCCATATGCTGGGTCCATATGGCTCGACTTCTTCTCGCGGCGGCATTATGGCGCGTGGCCTTGGCGGAAGTCGAGGCGCTCGTCCTGCTGTCATGAAGCGAACATGATTGCCTTTTCATGCTGCCTCCCACGCTTATGTCCTCCTTTCTACCACAAGGCCCCCATTCCGGGTGCGGCCCTCAACAAGAAGAGAAATCCTGATGCCTGATACCGGGCTAGACGTGTCCACGACAGGACGGCGTGTTGGCGTGCTTGTCGTGGGCCTCGGCGGCGCCGTCGCCACCACGGCGGCAGCGGGCATCGAGATGCTGCGTGCCGGCTCCAACGACATGGCGGGCTTGCCGCTGGCCGGCGTGGGCGCTTCGGGGATCGCGGCCTATCGCAACCTGCACTTCGCAGGCTGGGACTTGCATGGCGAGAACCTGGAGAACGCGGTGCGGGAGCACCGGGTTCTCGACGGCGAGCAGACCGGGATGGTGGCGCCGGCGCTGCGCGGGATGACGCCCTGGCCCGCCGTGGGCAGCGTCGATTTCTGCAAGAACGTGGACGGCGCCAACAAGGTGGCCGCGGGGTCGCATCGGGAAGCCGTGGACCGCATCCGCGACGACATCCGCCGCTACCGCGAATCCTCGGGGATCGAGAACCTGGTGGTCGTGAACCTGGCCTCGGTTGAGCGGTGGCCCGACAAGGCGGCCGGCGCGCTGCATACGCCGGAGGGCTTCGAGAAGGGCCTCGACAGCAGCGACCCGGCGATCAGCCCGGCCATGCTGTATGCCTACGCTTCCATCGTCGAAGGCGTGCCCTACGGCAACTTCACGCCGAGCCTCGCCGCGGACATCCCGGCCCTGACCACCCTGGCCGAGCGCCGCAACGTGCCCGTGGCCGGCAAGGACGGCAAGACCGGCCAGACCTTCATCAAGACCGTGCTCGCCCCGGCGTTCCGCAGCCGCAGCTTGTATGTGGAGGGCTGGTTCAGCACCAACATCCTCGGCAACCGCGACGGCCTGGCGCTGGACAATCCCGACAGCCTCAAGAGCAAGCTGAACACCAAAGGCTCGGTGCTCGACGACATCCTCGGCTATCCCGTCGAGGACCATATCGTCGATATCCGCTACTACAAGCCGCGCGGCGACAACAAGGAAGCCTGGGACAACATCGACCTCGTGGGCTTTCTTGGCCAGAAGATGCAGATCAAGGTCAACTTCCTTTGCCGCGACAGCATCCTCGCAGCACCTTTAGTCATCGAGATCGCCCGGGTGCTCGACCTGGCCCGGCAGCGCGGCGCGGGCGGCATCCAGGAGCAGCTTGGCCTGTTCTTCAAGGCGCCCATGACCCCGGCCGGCAAGCGGGAGGAGCACAGCTTCCCGGTGCAGGAGCGGGCGCTCCTCGACTGGCTGGCCGCTTGAGCATGAGTGCCGTGGGTTAGCCGCATGTTGGATGACGTGAGCGGCCAGGCGTCCAGCCTGGCCGGCTTCGTGCCGCTTGCGGTGGAACTGGGCGACCTGAAGCGCATCCGGGATGCGTCCAACCCCGACAGCCTGGCCTCCCGTCTGTTCCGCGCGGCGTGGGGCGCTCTGCTTGCAGGTCAAGAGCCGTTGCAAGTCGCGTTGCTGGCCACCGCCGACGCGATGGCCGCTGCCCGGCTCGGCGGCATCGACCGAACCGTGCTGCTGGCTGCCGGACTGACGGAAGCCGAGGCGGTTGAAGTGCTGGCGCGTTCCTTCGATGAGGTGTCGGCTCCGGTTGATCCCACGCTGGCCGCGCGGCTGCGGAGCCAACTCGGCCAGGCGCTTCGGCCGGGAGCGGCGCCGGAGTTCGCCGAAGCCTTGATCCGCCAACCCCGGGCCGGCGCAACGTGTCCGGGCAAGCCGCGCATCGTCCTGGAGCCGCCCGAAGGCCACGGCGATCACTGCATGGTCGTGGCGGTGCTGGCTGTCGCCCTGTCGCCGCGCTACGGGGCCGATCCGGCAGCGGCGTTCTTGGCCGGCATGGCGCACCACCTGCACAATGCGCGGTTGCCCGACAGCGGGTTCGCCGGGGAGATGCTGCTGGGCGACCATCTCGGCCCAGTCATGCAGCGGTTGTTCGCACGGGAACTCGCAACCCTTCCGGCACCGCTGTCCGAAGCGGCCGCGGCCGCGCTGGCGGCCATTCCGGACGCCTCGACACCAGTGGGCCGGGCGTTCCATGCAGCCGACGTGATCGACCGCGTGCTGCAGATGCGGCACTACGACCAGGTGGCCCGCTTCACGGTGGATCAGGCGCTGGATGACATGGACCTGGTGCACGCCGGCCCCACCCAGAGCTTCCATCAAGCGGTGCTGCGGGACGCCGGGCTGCCGTGACGCGGTGGCCAGACGGCGCGTTGTCCAGCCCGGTATCCGGCCGAGCGCTGACCGCGGACACGCCGCATTCCCTGGCCGCCGGGCCGGAACGCTGGCCGGTCGTGTCGGACATCCCGTTCCTGCGTGCCGACCGCCGCGGCCTGGCCGACGCGGCGCTTGCGGCGTTGGACGTGGGCGACGCGCAGCGGGCGCTGGTGCTTCTGCTGGGCGACCAGGACAATTGGGCGCGCACGCCACCGCCTTCGGAAGATGCCCGCGCCGCGCTGGCGAGCCGGCCGGAGGGCTTCACCTTCCGCGCAGCCATGGACGCCCTGGCGTTCGGCCCCGTCGGCACCTATTTCGCCCATCGCTGGTCGGACCCCACCTTCCTGTCCGGCCTGGCCTTGGCCGAGGCGCATTGGAACGATCCGGCCTGCGTGTTCGAGCTGGCCTGCGGCGCCGGGCACTACCTGCGCGAGTTCGCGCGCTTCGCCCCGCTCGTTGCCGGCGGCGACATCGTATTCGCCAAGCTGTGGCTGGCCCGGCGTTATCTGGCCCCGACGGCGCAGTTGGTGTGCTTCGACGCGGCAGCGCCCTGGCCGCTCGCCGGCGGCTCGGCCGAAATGGTGTTCTGCCACGACGCCTTCTACTTCCTGCCGGACAAGCCGCATGTGGCGGCCGAGATGCTGCGGGTCGCAGGCCCGGGCGGGCGCGTGCTGGTCGGGCACGCGCACAACGCCTTGGTGGACAACCTGTCAGCCGGCGCCCCGCTTTCGCCCGCGGGCTATGCCGCCTTGTTCGGGACGCCGAGGCTGTACGACGACCGGGAACTCACGGAGGCGCTGATCGAGACACGGGCGCCGGTGCCGGGCGATGCGGACGCGGTCGCGGACGCGCCGGCCGTGGCCTGGGCGACCGGTTCCGCCGCGCCGCGCGTCCTTTCGGGTGGGCTGACCATGCCGCCGCCCGGCACGGTGCTGCGCCGCAACCCGCTCTACGCCGGCCCGGAGATCCGGTGGCCGTCGGAGCGTTACGAGCGAGAATACGGGCCGCTGGCGACCTACCCGCTGCGGTCCGATGCGCCGGAGCGGGCGGTGGCCGGGGCGGACGCCGCGACGGACCGCTTTGCCCGGCGCCGGGTGCTCCTGGATTTGCCGCAGCAATGGTGACGCTGGGCTGGGGCATCGCCGGCTGCGGCTGGGTGGCGCGCGATTACGCGGGTCCTGCTATCCAGGCGTCGCGCAATGGACGCCTCGCCGCCCTGTTCGACCCCTCCGCCCCATCGCTGCAGCAAGCGTCCAAGCTGTTCGACGCGCCGGCGCACGCGGGCATCGACGCTTTCCTTGCGACGCCCGGCCTCGGTGCCGTTTACGTGGCGGCGCCCAACCACGCGCACCGCGCGCTGGTCGAGGCCGCGGCGCGGGCCGGCCTGCCGGTGCTGTGCGAGAAGCCGATGGCGACCACCATGGCGGACGCCGAGGCCATGGTCGCCGCATGCAGCCGCGCCGGCGTGTTGTATGCCACGGCGTTCGACCAGCGATTCCATGCGGCGCACCGCGTGCTGGCGGCCCTAGTCGCGGAAGGCCGGCTCGGCACGGTCACGGCCATTCGCATCGTGTATGCCTGCTGGCTGCCGGCGGATTGGGCGGCGGGCGGGGCAGGGGACAACTGGCGCATCGACCCGGCGCGCGCGGGCGGCGGCGCCTTGATGGACCTGGCGCCGCACGGCCTCGACCTGTCGTCCTACCTGCTGAACGAGGACTTGGTGGACATCGCCGCCATCGGCCAGGCCCGCGTGCACCGCTACACCGTGGAGGACGGGGCTTTGCT
>CAXTUO010000136.1:0-7936 GCA_964247175.1 uncultured Acetobacteraceae bacterium
CGGCAGGTCACGGCAGCACCTTCCCCGGGTTCATCACCCCCCAAGGGTCCAGCGCGGCCTTGATCCGGCGCATCGCGTCCAGCTCCGCGCCCCCGCGCCAGCCCGGCATCATGCCGGGCTTCAGCCGCCCGACCCCGTGCTCCGCCGAGAAGCTGCCGCCGAGCCGCGCCACCACGGCGTTCACCGTCTCCATGATCGCGTGGCTTTGCGCCAGGAACGCGGCAGCGTCCCAGCCCTCCGGCTGCTCCAGGTTGAAGTGGATGTTGCCGTCGCCCAGGTGGCCGAACGGCACGGCGCGCACCCCGGGGATCAGCGCCTCGCACGCCGCCGTCGCCTGCTCGATCAGCGCGGGGACCCGGCTCACCGGCACCGACACGTCGTTCTTGACGCTGGCGCCTTCGCGCTTCTGCGCTTCCGCATGCTCCTCCCGCAGCTTCCAGATCGCCTGGCGCTGCGCCTCGCTGTCGGCCAGCGCCGCGTCCAGCACCAGCCCGTCCTCCAGCGCCTGCTCCAGCACCGCCTCAAGCGCCTCCCGCAACCGCGCGCCGGCGCGCGGCGTCGCCAGCTCCACCAGGGCATAGTGCGCGGCGGGTTCCGCGAGCGGCAGGCTGGCGCCCGGGATGTGGCGCAGCACGAAGCCCATGCCGGCGCCGGACATGTACTCGAACGCCTGCACGGCCGCCGGGTCGTGCGCCTGGAACCGCCGGCACAGCTCGGACGCCGCGGCGGCGCTCGGCACGGCGCACAGCGCGACCTCGATCTCCACCGGGCGCGGCGCGAGCTTCAGCACGGCGGCGGTGATGATGCCGAGCGTGCCTTCCGCCCCCACGAAAAGCTGGCGCAGGCAATAGCCCGTGTTGTCCTTGCGCAAAGCCCGCAGCCCGTCCCACACCTGCCCGTCCGGCAGCACCACCTCCAGCCCCAGCACCAGGTCCCGCGCGTTGCCGTAGCGCAGCGTGTTGTTGCCCCCGGCGTTGGCCGACAGGATGCCGCCGACCTGCGCCGTGCCCTCCGAGCTGATCGACAGCGGCAGCAGGCACCCGGCCTCCGCCGCCGCGTCCTGCGCCGCGCGCCACGGCACGCCCGCCTCCGCCACCATCGTCATGTCCAAGGCGTCAACTGACCGCACCCGGTTCATCCGCGCGAGCGACAAGACCACCTGTCGCCCATCCTCGGACGGCGTGGCGCCTCCGACCATGCTGGTGTTGCCCCCCTGCGGCACCACGGGCACCCGGCGCTCCGCGCACAGTTGCACCACCGCCGCAAGCTCCAACGTGCTCGCCGGGCGCACCACCGCGGGCGTGCGGCCCTGGTAAAGCCGGCGCCAGTCCTCGCAGTACGGCGCGGTGTCGGATGGGGCGGTGAGCAGCCCGCGCTCCCCCACGGCGGCGCGCAACGCCCCCAGCAGGTCTAGGTCGGGCGGAAGCGGCGTGTCGGGCATGGTCGTGGTCCCTTCGATCTAGCCGGCTAGTCGATGCTAACCTACAACCCGCGATATGGCGAAGCTTGACACCTTGCGAACCCTTCCGGACGGCGTGCGTCCCACCCCGCTCCTTCCGGCGCCCACCCTTTGCGTCGTGATCCCCGTGCTGAACGAGCGCGACAACATCGCCCCCATGGCCGCCCGGCTGCGCGCCGCCCTCGACGGCCTCGCCTGGGAAGCGGTGTTCGTGGACGACGACAGCACGGACGGCACCCGCGACGCCGTGGCCGCCATCGGTCGGGACGACGGCCGCATCCGCCTCCTGCACCGCATCGGCCGCCGCGGCCTCGCTTCCGCCTTCATCGAGGGCGTGGGCTGCTCCATCGCCCCCTTCGTCGCCGCCATCGACGGCGACCAGCAGCACGACGAATCACTGCTGCCCCGGATGCTCGGCATCCTGCAAGCCGAGCCGGTCGATATCGTGGTCGCCAGCCGCTACGTGCCCGGCGGCGACCTCGGCGATTGGAGCCGCCGCCGGGCCAGCCTGTCCGGCCTCGCCACCCGGATCGGCCGCCTCGTGCTGCGCACGGAGGTCGCCGACCCCATGAGCGGCTTCTTCATGCTGCCCCGCCCGGTGTTCGACCGCGCCGCGCGCCGCTTGTCCGCCATCGGCTTCAAGGTGCTGCTCGACCTGCTCGCCTCCATGCCCGAGCCGCCGCGGGTGCGGGAGCTGCCCTACCGCTTCCGCACCCGCGTCGCGGGCACGAGCAAGCTGGACGCCGGGGTGCTGCTGGATTTCCTGCTGCTGCTGCTGGACAAGCTGCTGGGCGGCCTGTTGCCGGTGCGCTTCGTGCTGTTCGCGGCTATCGGCCTGCTGGGTCTTGGGGCGCATTTGGCCGTGCTGCGGCTCGGCTTGACCCTGGGCGGCCTGTCGTTCGGCGCGGCGCAGGCGGTCGCCACCGCCTGCGCCATCGCTGGCAACTTCACGCTGAACAACCGCTTCACCTTCCGCGACCGCCGCCTGCGCGGGGGGCCGCTGCTGCGCGGCCTCCTGGTGTTCGGGCTGGTTTGCGGCGTGGGCGCCTGGGCCAACCTCAATGTGTCCTCCCTTTTGGTGCAGGCAGGGCACCAGGGCTGGTGGCGGGCCGGGCTGGCGGGGGCGGCGATGAGCCTCGTGTGGAACTACGCCGTCGGCTCGACCCTGACCTGGCGGGCGCGGGCGGGCTAGGTCAGGCTATCCGGTCAACGCGCCGCGCCAACCGGTGCGCAGGCCGTTCGATCATCCAATAGAACAGGCATGCCGCCAGCAGGCTGGCAGCAATCCCGATGGCCCATATGGCCGCAGGGGGCAGTTGGCGATGATGCAGCCCGTGTTGCAGCGCCACAACAACCGGCACATGGATCAGGTAAAGGCTGAAGGAGATCGTGCCGAGGAACTGCAATGCCGAATGGTGCAGCATCCGTCGCAGCAAGCCGGGCTGCAAGGCAAGCCAGATCAGGATCGCGGAGCCGATGAACGTGGCATAATCGCTGCCGTTTCGGCACAGGCCCGACACGGCGGCGAGGCCAAGCACGGTTGTCCAGCGGCCTGCCGGCCGCCTCGCGGCGTCGCCGATTTCAAGCGCCATGCCGACGATGAACGGCAACGAGAAGTACAGCGTCGCCTTGGCAGTCTCGATCACGGTTGCGCCGACGTACATGGTCGAGCCGAACGGACCAGCCGCCCAGCTTGATGCGGCCGCAGCGGCAAGAATCAGCGACGCCGTGCCCCGGAACCCAAGCACAGGCATCGCGAGCACGACAGGGAGGAGCATCGAAAAGCGCCATTCGTGCACAAGGCTCCACAGCGCGTTGTTCAACGTGTAGCCGGTGCCCAACGCGAGCAACAGGCTCTGCGAGGCAACCGACACCAGTGTCGGCGGGTATTGCGGCCAGGCTCCCTCAAGCCAAGGCCCCTGCGTCGGCCAAGTGCCGTCGAAGAACGCTGCATGGAGGATCGTGGAAAGGACCACGCAACCTGCAACGGGCAGGCACAAACGGATCGTGCGCTGCGCGGCCCAGACGGCCCATGACCGGACGGACAGCACGAAGCCCCGACTGCGCATCGACCTCGTCAGCACGAAGCCGCTGAGCATGAAGAAGAACAGCACTGCCGGGCGTCCCATCAGGATCGGCTGCAACGGTGTCGCACTCAGCCACAGGCCGAGCCGCCCGTTCAGGAGATTGGCGGACAGCAGGCTGTGGTGCAGCAGCACGACGACGGCCGCAAGGCCGCGCAGCGCATCGAGTTCCGGCAAGCGCCGGCCCGGCGATGCCGCCGCATCCTTCGCGCCCGAAATCCCGAAGCGCGTGGACCTTGTGTCCGTATCTACGCCGGGTTGATGTCTCGGCGTGATGGATTGACCAGTTGAAACGCTTTGCTGCGGAGTCATTTGGGCCTGATACCGCAGAATTGTCCAAAATGAACCGATTCTTTTCGTGCCGGCGTTCACGCACCTCCATAGAAGAATCAGCAGGCGTCTCTGATCCGGCCGTTATTTTCTATATCAATGCTGCAACAACTTGATTGTAGCTCAGTATCATACCGGCAGCGGCGCCCGGCCCCGCGCCACCTCGCTCATCCTCGTTTCCGGCGCCGGCACCACCCGGCGCACGTACTCGCGCAGGCACACCACCATGGTGAACAAGTACCAGACCAGCGGCTCGAAGCTGATGTCGATGAAGTTGCCGCAGGCCAGCAGCACCGCGATGGTGATCTGCAACGCCTTGGCCAGGTCATGCGCCCACTCAAGCGCCGGCTGCAGCGCAGTCAGCTTGATCACCCGCTGCAGCGACGCGAACAGCACGACGATCAGCAGCCCGTACAGGAACAGCCCGGGATACCCGTGCTCCCCCAGCACCGCGAAGAAGATGTTGTGGAACGCCCGGCCCGTTTGCTCCGTTGCCGGCACGTTCGGGCCGCTGCTCTCGGTCACGATATGGTCGGTCAGCCACACCCGGAAGCCGCCGCCAAGCGGGTGCTGCGCCACGTAGCCCAGCGTCCAACGCCACACCAGGATACGCACATACGCCGAGTTCTCGCTCGCGTAGTCCTCGATCGTGCTGATCCGCTCCGTCCACTTGTCCGACGTCACCGAGAACAGCCCGGCGCCGACCACCGCCGCCGCCAGCAAGAACACGGCTTTGCGCTTCGAGCGCAGGAACATCGTGACCCCGAGCACGCCGAGGCCCACGATGGCGGTTCGCGCGAACGTGCCGATGGACGCGAACAGCCCGCCCAGCGCCGTCCCGAGGTAAACCACGTCGCGGATGCGCCCCCGGGGCAGCAGCAGCGAATGCTTGCGCAGCGTCAGCAGCAGCGGCATGAGCATGATGCCGACCATCGCCACGGTGCTGCTTTCCGAAAGCCAGATGGCGTTCGAGCCGACCAAGCCGAGCGACTGCCCGTAGCCGCCGCCGGAGATGACCGTCTTCACCGCCCACGGCAGGATGTGGGCGGATATGGAGAAGACATAAACGTGCAGGAACGCCTCGATCTGCACGCGCGAGCGGACGACGAAAGGGATGAAGGCCGCGAACATCAACGCCTTGAACGCCACGTCCCACTTCGCCCAGCTTGCCTCCGGCAGCGCCGCCCAGGACGTGGTCGCGGTGATCCACAGGCCGATTGCAAGAAACAGCAGCGTCGGCAAGGTGATCCGCGGCGGCGCCCGCCGGTCGAGCAGCAGGTAGGCCGCCACCGCCGCCGCCCCCATGACAAAGGAGACCGGGATGAAGGACAGCGGCGACCAGCCCAGGTACTGCGGGCCGAACAGGTCCACCCAGACATAGCCCAGCGACAGCACGAACGGCGACATGGTGCCGATCGTGAGGAAGCTCACGTAGGCCAGGATGATGGCGAGGTCGCGCATAAGGCCTCAGCGCCGCGCCCAGGCGGGACGGCGCGCGTCGCCGGGCGGCGTGCCGGGCAATGCCTCCGCAGTCGCGGCCCTGGGGAACCAAGGCCGCCTCGCGTCCAGCATGGAAGCCCGGACGGCGACATAAACAACGATCGCCAGGCTGAACAGGATGCAGAGATTGTTGATCATCGCACACTCGCGGGCTGCGTTTCGGGCGTGGCGGGCAGGGTCAGGACACCGGCGTGCGGTAAACCACAAGCGCGCGTCCGGGCTGCTCGATCTTGCGCAGGATATCAGGCGGCATCAACTGCGCCATCCCGATCCCGCGCAGCCACGCGCCCAAGGCACGGCGCGGCGGGTCGTAGCGTGCGACCTCCGTCCAGCCCGGGCCGGGCTGGAAGGCCAGCACCGCCGTCCGCCGCGGGCAGGCGGGCGCACGCAGGCAGTCCTCCACCACCCCGGCTTCCTCCGCCACCAGCGTGCCCGGCGGCGGTGGGCCGCTCGCCACGCGGTCCAGCAGGCCCGGCCGGATCAGCAGCGCGCGGGTGCGCCAACCCGTTTCCGCGTCCATATAAACCACGCCGGGCTGCCCGGCGATGAACGCCGCCGCGCGCTGCTCGGCGAACATCGGCTCAGTGTTCTCCAGGTACAGCAGCCCCAGGCACGATGCGGCAAACCCAGCCCCCAGCAGCCCCGCTGTCCCCGGCCGCGCCCGCGCCAGCGCCGCGCCCGCCACCGCGACGGGCACCGCCGCCATCGCCGCCGTCACCATGAAGTAGCGCGGCACGACATACAGGATGCCGGCGTTCAGCGCGACGAACAGGAACGACACCACGGCGCCGACCGCCGCCCAGTCCAGCACCGACCGCGCCTGGACGTCGAGGGAGGTCGCGCGCCGCGCCATGGCATAGCCCGGCAGCGCCAGCCAGAACAGCAAGCCGTACTTCTGGCTGAAGAACAACGCCGAAAGCGGGGTCAGGAGCACGCCGGCCGCCAGCACGCCCTCGCTGTCCAGCGCGCCCGTCGCCCGCGCCGCCTGCGCCGCGCGGTCCACGTGGTCGTGCACCGCCGAGATCCGCAGGCGATACAACGGGTCGCCGGCAGCCCACGCGAAATACCCCATCTGCGCCCCCACCACCGCCGCGAACCCAGCGGCGATCAGCAGGTAGCGCCACCGCGGCATCGCGGGGCGCAGCAGGACCATCAGCCCGTACAGCGGCGCCAGCAGCAGCGTCGTTTCCCGGGTGAGGAACCCAAGCCCGGCCAAGACGCCCGCGCCCAGCATCAGCCATCCTGCCTGTGTCCCTGCCTTCTGCGCCCCGGCCTCCCGCGCCAGCATCACCAGCCAGAACGACCCCATGGCCAGCGCCATCTCCAGCAGGTCCGGGTTTGCATAGGTCGCCTGCACCGGGAACTGCGGCAGCAGCACGCCGATGGCGGTCAGCAGCGCCGCCGCCGTCCTACCGAACCAGCGCCGCGCGGCGGCGTAGCCCATCAGGAGGAACGCCGCATAAGCCAGGAGGTCCACCGCCGCCAGCGCCGGCACGGAAAACCCGAACAGCCGGATCAGCGCAGCCGTCGGCAGCACCAGCGGGTAGCGCAGCGCCCAATGGGTCTGGCCCAGCGCCGGGCCATGCTCCGCCCAATCCACCGCCGCCCAAGCGTAGTAGGCGTCGTCATGGCCCTGGTAGCCGACCCAGCGCCACCACAGCACGGCCGCCGCCAGGACAGCCAAACCGAGCATGACCACGGCGTGCGCCCACCGGCCCGGGACACGGAACAACGCCAAGGCTGGCTCCGCAAATGTTACACTTTCAGCACTAACATCAGCCGTTGGCGCGGCGCAACTCCCGGGTTCGGCGGCCTATGGGCGCGGCGCCGCTGCCCGCTGCAGCCGGTCGTTGATCGCGAGGCCCAGCCCTTCCGCCGGCACCGGCATCGCCGCGATTCCGGAGAGACCCAGCCGCGCCCCTTCCTCATCCAGCCAGCGCAGCCCGGCGAACAACCGGGCCGCCGCTTCCGCCACATCCCCGGCGGCGCTCAGTTGAAACGTGCAACCCGCCCCCGCCGGCGCCGGGCCGAACGCCAGCAGCGCTTCCCGCGCGTCTGCCGCGACCGCCCCGAGCCGCACCGGCAGCCGCGGCGCGTAGTGCGACACCTGGAGGCCGGGCGAGCGCAGCGTGCGCGTCGCTTCCGCCGCGAGCGGGGTGATGCCGCGTCCCACCGGCCCGATCACCGCCTCGATGTCCGGCACCGCCACGCCGCCCGGCCGCAGCAGGAACGGCCGCCCTGCCGCAAGGTCGATCACCGTGCTTTCCAGCCCCACCGCGCATGGCCCGCTGTCCAGCACCGCCGCGATCCGCCCGGACAAACCGGCCAGCACATGGGCGGCCGTGGTGGGCGACACCTCGCCCGAGCGGTTGGCCGAAGGCGCCGCGACCGGCCGCCCCACCGCCCGCAGCAAAGCCAGCGCCGTTCCCCCCGCCGGCACGCGCACCGCCAGCGTGTCCAGCCCCGCCCCGGCCAGCAGCGCCACCGGGCACGTCACCCGGCGCGGCAGCACCAGCGTCAGCGGCCCCGGCCAGAACCGCTCGGCGAGCACCCGGGCCAGGGC
>CAXTUO010000137.1:0-7924 GCA_964247175.1 uncultured Acetobacteraceae bacterium
GCTCAACGTGCTGGCGCTCATCCTTCATCCGCCCCACCTTGCCCGTCATGGATGCCTTCGAGGTTCCCATCGAGGTGCTGCGGCTTGCGGAGGCGATCGTGTTTGCCAGTCCCGAACCGGTAACTTGGCAGCGCCTGGCGCCCATGCTGCCGCGCGACCTCGATCCTGGCGTGGTGTTCACGGCTTTGCAGAAGCACTGCGCCGGCCGCGGGGTGGTCCTGGCCAGGGCAGGGGAGGGTTGGACGTTCCGGACGGCGCCGGACCTTGCCGCGCAGGTCAGGGGCCTGATGACCGAGGCGCGCCGCCTGCCGCGGGCGGCCATGGAGACCCTTGTGGTGGTCGCGCTGCACCAGCCGGTCACCCGGGCCGAGATCGAGGCTGTCCGCGGGGTAGCGGTCGCGCAAACGACGATGGACCTTTTGCTGGAAAGCGGGCTGGTGAAGCCGTGGGGCCGCAAGGAGGCGCCGGGGCGGCCTACCCTGTGGGTGACGACCCCGCGCTTTCTGTCGCAATTCGGCCTGTGCAGCCTGCGTGACCTGCCGGGCTCGCACCTTGCCCCAATCAACACCGCCAACCCGGCAAGCGCAGCCGGAGCATCGGCGCCCGCGTCGAGCGAGCCGGTGACCGCCGCGCCCGAGCCGCTTGGAAACGCCTCGGGCCGGCGGTGATCGGGCCGGCGGTCCAGGTGTCCGCTCCGCGTTCGCGGGCTTCGTCGGCGGCCATGGCGGCGTAGCCGGCCAAACGGTCCTCTCCAACACGTCTCGCATCACGGGTGCCGGCCCGTGCTGTCCAGGCTCGACCGACGCAGCAGGGCGCGATAAGTGTGGCTTATCACGACCACTGGAGTTTTGCCTTATTTGAAGCTATGGCCTTGTTCATAACCGAGGATTCAGCGCCGTGATGTCCGATGCCCTGTTTCCAGCCACCCTGCCCGGCAACGCCGCACCTGCGGCGACAAGGGAAGGGGCTGCCGTCGTCGCGAGCCAGCCGGTGTCGGCCGAGGCATTGGCCGCGCTGGCGGCCGCCATGGACTTCGCCGGCCAGGCCCTGGCGCCGGCCAGCTTGCGCGCCTACCGGGCCGCTTGGCAACACTTCCGCGGCTGGTGCGAAGCGGCCGGGTGGCCGCCTCTGCCCGCGGCGCCCGAAACCGTCGGCGCCTACCTCGCCGCCCTGGCGCCGACCCACACCACCAGCACGCTGGTGCAGCGGCTCGCGGCGCTGAGCCGGGCGCACCGCCTGGCCGGCCTGCCTTGGCCGTCGGCCCATCCCGCCATCCGCAACACCCTGCGCGGCATCGGGCGCAAGCATGGCCGCCCTGCCAAGCAAGCGGCCGCCCTGATGACAGAGGAGCTGACCCGCCTGGTCGCGACCTGCGACAACACCCTCGCTGGACAGCGGGACCGGGCGCTGCTGCTGCTCGGCTACGCTGGCGCACTGCGGCGCTCCGAGCTGGTGGCGGTGGAACGCGAGCACGTGCAGCTGACCCATGATGGGCTGCGCCTGCTCATTCCCCGGGCCAAGGGCGACCAGACCGGCAAAGGGACCAGCATCGGCCTGTCCCGGGGCGGGTCGCCGGACCGGTGCCCGGTGCGCGCCATGGAGGCCTGGCTGCAGGCGTCGGGATGCCGGTATGGCCCGGTGTTCCGCGGCATCGACGGCCGCGGCGTGATCAACAGCCGCAGCCTGCATCCCGACGCGGTGCGGAAGATCCTGGTCAAGCGCGCCGCCCTGGCGGGGCTGGTGGTCGCGCCTGGCGAGCGGCTCAGCCCGCACGGGTTGCGCGCCGGCTTCATCACCCAGGCCTACGTCAATGGCGCCCGCGACGAGCAGATCATGGACCACACGCGGCAAAAGGACCTGCGCACCATGCGGGGCTATGTCCGGCGGGCCAAGCTGGTCAGCGAAAGCCCGGCCAAGCTGCTCGGCCTCTAATCGTGGCCAAGCCGGGCGGAACGGCAAGGGGAACTGAAAAAGGCACCCGGAAAAGGTCCGCACCCCGCAAGGGCGCGCCACCCAAGCTGAAAACCGGGCGGCCACCGCGGCTCGCGCACCTCGTCCCGGGCAGCAACCGCCAAGTGAAGCGCGAGCGGGCGCTGCAGGCGTCGGGCATCGCAGTGTCGGCCACCGCCCCGCCGCGGTCCGCACATCCCGCACCGGCGCCGGACACGCCGCAACAGGCCGACACATCCAGCGACGTGCTCTGCTTGCCGAACCCCGAATGGCTCCCGCATGTCCTGACCGTCACCGGGCCGCTCGACGACCTGTCCGCCTTCCGCCGGGCCGCCGCCGGTCCCGGGATCATCCCATGGGCGACGGACTACGACCGCCTGGAGGAGGACTGGGTTCATGCCCTGCTGACCCCGCCGCCTTCCGAGCGCGGCATCTCCGTCGAGGGCGCGCGCATCCTCGCCGGGCAGTTGCGCGAGCAGGTCGAGCAGCAGGACCGGCGCGCGGCCGAGGCGGCCGGGAACACGGATTGTCCGCTCGACCTCCACGCCCTGGCGCCCGTGCCGGCGCGCATCCTCCGCCTTGGGCCGGACGCCCCGGCGGCGGTGGCGTGGCTGTGGGAACACTGGACCACGACCTGGGCGCTGCGCGGGGTCGAGGAGGTGCAGGCCGCTCCGCACGCGCCGTTGCCGGATGGCCATGGCCGGCTGTGCTACCGGTTCTGGTCGGCGGATTGGACGCCGTGGCGCGCCCTCTGCTCCACACGCTCCCGCTGGCCCTCGATCAGCTTCCAGGTCAGCGTGCGCGCCATCGCGGAATAGTCGGGCAGCGCGCGGCTGCGCCCTGCATCCTCCGCACGGGCACTCTTTCGGATGGCGCGCTTTGCATCGAGGGTTCGATAGATGAAACGTCCGTTCTGTCGCGCGGCGGCGGCCAGGCTCGCGTGGCTCAGGCCTTCGGCCAGCATCTGCAGGTTCTCCGCATGCCGCCCGTCCGCGGGCCGTCCGAACCAGGCCGTGATCGAGGCCGGCAGCAAACTGGCGACAATGATCTCGCGTTCGGCGACGCGGCCCCGGACCGCGGCCCCGAACCAACGCCGCAGCGCGTCCAAATGCCGGCTCCGCTTGTCGGCCGGGATGCGGAAGGCGAGGTAAAGCAGCAACTCCCGCAAAGCCGCTTGGCGCCGGCGACCCCGACTCGGGATTGCCGGCGCTTCCGCAAGCACCGCATGGCAAAATGGACAGCACGGGACCGGATCGGCCGTGCGCTGGGCGAGCGGCATCACGGGCCTGTCGCACTGCCAACAGCGATCGTGCAGGCGGCACCCATGGTCCAGGCAGACGACGACATGCGCCAGGCGCCATGAACGCCGGAAGTATGGCCGGCCATCGCCCGCAAGGCAGGCGGAACAATACTGCAATGCTGCATGGGGCCGACCCCATGGATCGTGGCCCCCGCGCGTCAGCAGGAAACGCTCGTCGGACAGCACCACGTTCTCGGCCAGGCTGGACTGCGCGTCGTAGCTGGCGTCCGGCGCCATCCGCAGCAGCCCGCCGGCAAGGTGTCCCGTCGTCTGCCCGGTGACCTGTGCCAAATGCTGCAACGTCGCCTCGCCGATGTCGCGGTCGATGTCACTTCCGTCGCGGCCAGTGACCTGCCTGACAAAGACCCGGGGCGGGACACCCGCGGCGACGGCTGTTCGCCAAAGCCAGCTGCTGACGAGTTCGTCGGGCAGGCGCTTCGGCCGCTGCGGCCACAGCGTCGGCCGGCGCGGCGTGTGAAGCGGCTCCAGCGGCAGCAGCGGGCCGGCCCGCTCCTGGATCTGGCTTGTTCTTGGCGGCAGTGCGGCCACGGCCCGTGGGCCGAACCAGCGGGACATGCCGTCGCGCAACTGGGCGATCGGGTCCGCTCCGGTTGCACCGGCCTGCTCCAGCAGGGCCAGGATGCGGCGGCGCGCGGCCGGGTCGGAGGTGGGCAGCCAGGCATCCGCTGCCAGCGCCAGTTCGTCGTCGCGGGCGTCTGGCGAGTTGGGCACGCTACAGCTCCGTTGCATCGGCGACGGCCTCGATCCGCTCCGGCAGGCTGCCGTGGGCATGGGCGAGCATGGACCGGTCGATGCATTCGTGCCCGGTGCGGATCGCCTCGACCGCAGCCTGGCGAAGCAAGCTGGCGATGCCGCCGATCAACCCGCCTGCCGCCACGAGGAGGGCTTGCGCCAGGTCCGGGTCGGTCAGATGCGAGGGGCGCCGAAGCGGCAAAGTCTGCGCAAAGGTCGCCAGCAGCTTGGCATAGTCCGTGTCATCCAGTTGCCAGCGCGGCAGGGTCATCAGCTCGAAACGGTTGGCGAGCTGCTCGTCGCGGCGGAGGATGGCGGCGATGTCCTTGGTGGCGAAGCAGCCGAGCGACACCCCGGTCACCGAGCCGAGGTTTCGGAGATCGACCAGCATGGGTCCGATGCCGCCGCCGCTGATGTTGTGCAAGTCGTCGATCAGCAGCAGGCGCAGGCCGACGTCCTGCATCGCCCGGTAGGTCTCGCTGCGCAGCTGTGCAACCGTGTGCCGCCTTGTCGGCTCGCGGCCGAGCGCCTGGAGGATGCCCGCCAGCAGGGGGACGATCCGCGGCCCGTTTGGGGCCTGCACGAAGGCGACGGGAAGGGTCGCCCGCTCGGCTGCGGGGTCTTCCGGCAGGAGGTGGCGGGCGTGGAAGCGCCGCGCGATCGCGGTCTTGCCGTTGTTGCTGGCGCCGACCACCAGCAGGTTGTCCGGACGCATGCGCCGCTCGGACCGGAGAATGCGGTCGAGCCGCCGGTGCGCCTGCTGGGCACGGCTGTAGCCGATCCAGAGATCGCGGTCGATGCAGGCGATCCGCTGCGCGTCGTCCAGCCGAAGCAGGCGGCGGGCCGCCTCGTCCAAGTGCAGGGCGGCGTCCACGTCGGCCATCACAGCCGCTCCACGTCGGTGAACGCCTCGACGTCGCTGCCGGCCCAGGCGGGACCAGGGCTGGCCTGCCCTGGCATGGCATCCCGTGGGCCAGGTGGGCTCGCGCAGGGAACAAGGCCCGCCTCCCGGGCGCCCCTGGCTGCCTGGCGCGAGCGTTCCGCCTTGCGGCGCGTCGTTGCCGTTTGTGCAGCCGCCTCGATGGCCTTGATCTTCGCCACGTTCTCGAACAAGCGGTCCTCCGTGCGGTCCTGCGCCTTGGAGGCTTGCAAGGCGCGGCGGGACGCCTCGCTCTGCGCCAGCGTCATGTCCGGCCGGGGCACCCGGGTCGGCACCGCGAGGTAGGTTTCCGTGGTTTCGTCCAGCACCCAGACTTGTGCCAGGCTGCGCGGATCGTAGACCACGGTGCGTTCGACCCGGCGCCCGTTGTCCCGCCGCCACAACGGCAGCAGGCCGGGCGAGCTGTAATCAACCCGGAACAGGCGGAAGCCGGAACGGGTCAACGCCCGCACCTCGTGCGGCAGGAAGTCGAGCAGCAGCCGGTCCGGCGGCAGCCGCGGCGGGATGCGGTCGGCATCACGAAGTTCCAGCCGGCGATACCAGGCAAGGTAGCGGTCCATCGGCCGTTCGCCGGTCCCGTCATGGGTCGTATGGTTGTAGGTGTCGACCGCCAGCGCGAGCACCCGTTCCAGCTCCGGCAGGGTCAGGCAGGCGCGCTTCTCGGGCTCCGCCTCGCCGCGCTCGTTGACGTTGCTGAAGGTGGTGCCGCGCAAACCATGCACGATGCGCATCACCGTCCCGATCAGCCGCTCAATGGTGCCGTGCTGCTCCGGATGCCCCTTCACCCGCATCTTGGACGCGATGCCGTGCCGGCGAAGGCCGCGCTGGATGCCGCGCGCCTCGTTCTCCGGCCCTTGGTCGTATTCCAAGATGCGCGGCTTGCCGTAGACCGGCCAATGAACGCTGCCGAGGCCGCGCCGGGCCAGCCAGTCCTCCTTCGGCAGGCAGGCATGGGCAAGGCAGGTCGCAACGGTGACGGTCGAGGCCGCCTCGAGCGCCACGGAGAAGCCGGGCACCACGCGGCTGTAAAGGTCCACCGCCACCGTGAAGTTGGGACGGCCGACCACCGCCCGGTCCTCCTCGCGCACGAGCAGGATGTCGCACGGCGTGCTGTCGATCTGGACCCGCTCCCAGGGAGCCCCGGCACCGGGATGCGCGCCGGTGAGCAGGCGCAGCGCGCGGGCCGCCTTGGGGCCTTGCCGGCGGCGGGTCAGCCAAGCCTGGTCGCGATCCCGTACCCGGCTTTGCACCGCCCGGTAGGAGGGTGCTGTCACGCCGGCTGCGACACAGCGTCTGCCGACGACGCCGTGCAGGCTGAGCAGGGATGGGCGGCTTGCCTGCGCATAATGGTCATCGATGGCTTGCGTGATGGCCGCCTCGACTGCCGGGGCGAGCCGCTTCGCGCGGGGCTTGCCCTGCTTGGGCAGGAACACCGCCATCTCGTCCCCGCCCGCCTGCAGGGACCGCAGCAGCGCATAGACGCGCCGCCGCTTGACCCCGAGCTCTTTGGCGACGTCGTCGACCTGGGCCCGGCTTCGGGCGGAACGCCGGGCCAGTTCTGCCAGCAGATCGCGCCGCCGCGCCGCCTCGGCCCATTGCGCGTCGGTGATGCGGCGCTCGTCCGGTGCGCGGGCCGTCGCCGTGACGGCGCCTCCTGCGGCGAAGCCGATCCGTGTCGGCGTGGCGGAAACGACCTCGCCGGCGTCGTTGGCCAGCAGGACAGCGTCCGGTCCGAGCACACGGTGAACCCGCCAGCGCCGGCCGGCGTGGTCGACCTCGACTCCCGGCACAAGACGATCCATCGTCGCCGATCCGCTTGCCTATCCGGGATGAGCGTAGGCCGGATGCCGGTTCGGGTTGAAGCACCTTTTGCTGGAAGCTCGTCGGCTCGCCCATCGCCGGGCCGGCCATGGCTCACTCGATCCGTTCGGTGGTCTGTTCCCGTTCCAGTTCCAGTGCTTGGATGCCTTGCGCCGCCTCGACCCTCATCGGTGCGAAGGCGGCGTCCTGATGCAGGTGGACGCATCCCTCGCGCGCCAGCTCGAGGCCCGCGACGAACGTGCTCGCGATGGCAATGCGCAGGCTCCGCTCGCGGTTGGACAGCCCGGCGGGCAAGGTTGGAACGAAGTCGAGCAGATCGCCGCCTTGCGGATGCTCGTGGAGAGCCGCCTCCATCCGGTTCATCGCCTGACGCGGTGTCCACTCCACGATGCGGCGCGGCTGATACACCGCAACAGGGCGGACGGTGGCCAGGCGGAACACGCCCAGGCAGGCTTCGGCCAGCATCGTGGTGTTGGCCACCGGAACTGCGGCCTCGGGCCGTTCGTGGTGGCCGCGCTCGAACGTGTCCCAACCGAGCTGGGGCTGGCCGTCCAGCCAAACGGCCACGGCCCGCACGCGGTCCAGCTCGGCCAGGCGCTGCGTCAGGACATGCTGCGCCTGCTCAGCCTCCCCCACCTCGCCGGGGTCGGCCGGCAGCAGCAGGCGGGATTTCAGCCAGGTCAGCCATGCGGCCATCACCAGCCAATCGGCCGCCTGGATCAGGTCGGTCCGCTCGGCCCCTGTGACGGCCTCCAGGTACTGGTCGACCAGCGTGACGATCGAGATGCGGGCGAGGTCGACCCGCTGCCGCCGCGCAAGCTCCAGCAGCAGGTCGAGCGGTCCCTCGAAGCCGTCAAGCCTGAGTTGGACGGAGCTTGACGGATCAATCCCATCGTCGGGCATGGCGCCAGCTTACGCGGCCCCGCGGCCCTGTCCCAGGCGTCGGCCGCGACTTCGGCCGGGCTCGGGCGGCCGCCACGCCCGGGGTCGGTTGCCGTGCGGCCACCCGACATCGGACCATGCACTCGCACCCGACCCCATCAGCTCACAGTGCAGCTGCAAAGGTGAAACTGCCGAACAGTGCACTTATTCTTGCAAATTGCCAATGCAGTCGCCGAAGCTCAACACGCTGATTGTGCCCGGTTCTGAGTGCACTGCCC
>CAXTUO010000138.1:0-3287 GCA_964247175.1 uncultured Acetobacteraceae bacterium
GACGCCGGCGCCCGGGTGATCGTGTGCAGCCACTTCGACCGGCCGAAAGGCAAGCCGGTGCCCACGATGTCGCTGGCCCCGATGGCGCAAGCCCTGGGCGAGGCGCTGGGCCGCGCCGTGGCCTTCGCGCCTGACTGCATCGGCCCTGAAGCGCAGCGCGCGGTCGCCGCGATGGCGGATGGCGACGTGCTCGTGCTGGAGAACACACGGTTCCATGCGGGCGAGGAAGCCAACGACCCGGCCTTTGCGCGCGAGCTTGCGGCGCTGGCCGACCTGTACGTCAACGACGCTTTTTCCGCGGCGCACCGGGCGCACGCCAGCACGGAGGGAGTAGCCCACCTGCTGCCCGCCTATGCCGGGCGCCTGATGCAGGCGGAGCTTGAGGCGCTCGACGCGGCGCTGGGCAGTCCGGCCCGGCCGGTGTGCGCCATCGTCGGCGGGTCCAAGGTCTCGACCAAGCTGGAACTGCTGGGTAACCTGTCCGGCCGGGTCGATGTGCTGGTCATCGGTGGCGCGATGGCCAACACGTTCCTGGCGGCCCAGGGCACGGCGGTGGGCAAGAGCCTGCAGGAAGCAGACATGCACGCGACGGCCCGGGACATCCTGGCGGAGGCGAACCGGGCCGGCTGCGAAGTCGTGCTGCCGACCGATGCCGTGGTCGCCCGGGAGTTCCGGGCCAACCCGCCGACGGAAATCGTCTCGGTCGGCGCCATCCCGCCCGATGCCATGATGCTCGACGTGGGACCCTCCACCGTGCAGGCATTGCAGGACCGCCTGCCCGACCTCCGCACGTTGGTGTGGAACGGGCCGCTCGGCGCGTTCGAAACCCCGCCCTTCGACGCGGCGACGACCGCACTGGCCCTTTCGGTCGCGGAGGCGACATCGCAGGGCGCGCTGCGCAGCGTGGCAGGCGGCGGCGACACCGTGTCCGCCCTGCGGCACGCCGGGGTGCTGGACCGGTTGAGCTACGTCAGCACCGCCGGCGGCGCGTTCCTGGAGTGGCTGGAAGGCAAGACGCTGCCCGGCGTCGCGGCGCTGCAATCGTCGGCCCCTTAACGCTTTGGTCATCCTTTCGGCCTAGTGTGGTGGCCATGATCTCGACAAACACACTCTCGGCGTTTTCTGGTGCCGTGTCCCCCTCTAAGCCGCAGCCCAGTCCGGTTCGGCCGGTTCGCGAGCAGCGGGAGGCCGGTCCGGCAGCCTCGGTTTTGCCGCTGGGCAAGCAGGCGCTGCCCGGCACCATGCCGCCAGGGCACACGCCGCGCGGCTCGTTGCTAAACTTGTCAGTATAATCTTCCGACGCCTGACTCGCCCCTTGATCCCGCGGGCGCGCCGCAGCACCCTGCGGCCATGCCACGCTTCTCTTGCCGCGTTCCCGAAGGCGATACCCATGAGCGCGCCGTTTGCGACGACTGCGGCTACGTCGCCTACGAGAACCCGAAAGTCGTCGTAGGCTCCGTCGTCGTCCATGCCGGGCGGGTGCTGCTCTGCCGCCGCGCGATTGAGCCGCGGCGGGGCTACTGGACGCTTCCGGCCGGGTATCTTGAGTTGCAGGAAACCGTCGAGGAAGGTGCGCAGCGGGAGGCGTTGGAAGAGGCGCAAGCGCGGATCGCCCTCGACGGCATCCTTGCCGTGTTCAGCATCAGCCGTATCGGCCAGGTGCAGGTCATCTTCCGTGCCCGCTTCGACGGCGCGGCGGCGTTCGCTCCCGGCGAGGAGAGCCTTGAAACCCGGCTCTTTGATTGGAACGACATCCCCTGGGCCGAACTGGCGTTCCCGTCGGTGCACTGGTCGCTGCGCGCTTGGCAAGCCGTGGGCGATGGGCCGCTGGGCAACCCCGCCGGCAACCCGCCCAGCGACCAGCGCGGCACATCGCCCGAGATCCCCAACGAGGCTGCGACATGAGGCGCTTGGCGTCGGTCATGGCTCTGCTCCTGCCAATCCTGCTGTCGCCGGTGCCGGCCCTGCCGCAGCATCGCAGCCTGAATCTGCAGGCGACTCCGCCCTCGTCGCCTTTGCTGCCGCTGCCCCCGACACCGCCCGGCACCCCCGGGGCCGGACCCAACTACGACCTGGCGCCCACGCCCAACCGTGACCTGGACGTGCCCACCGGCCCGCGCGCCAAGGCTGCGCCCGAACTCGCGCCCGGACTTTTCAGCCGCAGCGAGCAATACCGCGGCGAGGGATTTTCAGCCGGCTCCACCGCGCAGGCCGAGCAGGAACGCCGTGTCCGTCCTGGCGCCGGCTTCAAGCTTCGCTTGCCGCTCCAGTCGCAATAGCCGCGTGCTGCGCGCCCTCACCGGCCTGATCCTGTGCCAGTTCGCCGGCGAAGTCGTTGCCCGCGCCGCTGGGCTGGCCATGCCCGGCCCGGTGCTGGGCCTCGTGCTGCTGCTCGCCATCCTGGCAGTGCGCGGCGGGCCGGACGAGGCGATGCGGGCCACAGCGGGCGGCCTGCTGCGCCACCTGTCGCTGCTGTTCGTGCCGGCCGGGGTGGGGGTCATCACCCAACTCGACGCGCTGGGCCGAGATTGGCTGGCCATCGCCGTGGCGATCACGGTCTCGACCGCCTTGGGCCTTGGGGTCACGGCCTTGGTGATGCAGCGCCTGATCCGATGACGGCGCGATGATGCCGCTCGGCACGATCTGGGTTTACCTGGAGTCCACGCCGTTGCTTGGGCTGACGGCGACGCTGGTCGGGTGGCAGGTGGCCGTGGCACTCAGCCGGGCGTTGGGCGACCGGCCGCTCGCCAACCCGGTCCTGATCGCGATCCTGCTGCTGTCGCTGTTGCTGCTGGCCACGCACACGCCCTACTCCGCCTACTTCCAAGGGGCGCAGTACGTGCACTTCCTGCTGGGACCGGCGACGGTTGCCCTTGCGGTGCCGATGCATGCCGCGTGGAACCAGATCCGCCGCAGCGCGCCCGCGATCATTCCGGCAATCCTGGCGGGGTCGCTGACCTCGGCTGCCAGCGTCATGCTGATCGCCCGTGCCTTGGGCGCATCGCACCCCGTCGTGCTGTCACTGGCGCCGAAATCGGTGACAACGCCGATCGCGATGGGTGTCGCCGAGCAGATCGGCGGCAATCCCTCCCTTGCCGCGGTGTTCGTCCTGCTGACGGGCCTGGTCAGCATCGTGGTGGGACCGCCGCTGTGGACGGTGCTGCGCGTCACCGACTGGCGTGCACGGGGCCTGGCGGCCGGCACCGCCGGTCACGGTCTGGCAACCGCCCGCGTGCTGCTGCTGCACGAGACCGCGGGGGCATTCGGCGGGCTGGCCATCGGCTTGA
>CAXTUO010000138.1:3387-7892 GCA_964247175.1 uncultured Acetobacteraceae bacterium
GGGCTGCCGCCCGGGCTGAGCGCCTGCGTGGACCAGACGAGGTACACCACCACGCGCTTCTGCGGGTCCCACATCCGGGTGACGCGGATTTCCTTGAACAGCCAGTTGGCCGAGGCGCCGAACACGACCTCGTTGGCCGGCAACCGGTCGGGGACCGTGATGGCGCCGGTGGCGCGGCAGGCGATGCTGAACCGGCTGGGGTCGGTGGCGAGGCCGACCGTGCCCTTGATCCCGCCCGTCTCGGCACGCGACACGTAGCAGCTGATCCCATCCACCCTCGGGTCGTCGTACCGGTCCACCACGATGCGGTCGTTGCGGCCGATCACGCGGAACGTGGTGCTGACATCGCCGATGCGGGTAGGGTCGTCACCGGCTGCAAGCGCATGGGCTGCGGGCAGGATCGGTGTCGCGAGCAGTCCGGCCAAGACGGCCAGGCGTATCGGTCGCATATGCGGCTACTCCATCGAGGGCGCTGACATATGCAGGCGGCCGGGGTGGGGAACAAGGCGGCGCCATCCGGCCATCCCTCCCCATCCGTCCTATGGCGGCGCGGCCCCCGCAGGGCAATATGACAGCGCGGTGGAGGTGCCCGATGCTTGACCCATTGCTGACGTTCTCCGATGCGCTCGTGTCCCGCGTGGCCGGCTCAGGCGCCGGGCTGGTCTGCATCTACCCTGGTGTCGGCGCGCAGCGCACGGCAACGCTTTGGCGTCCAGGGGTGCTCGTGACGAGCGAGCAGGGCTTGCCCCCGGATACCGCAGTCCCGGCCGTGCTGCCCGATGGTTCCCACGCGCAGGCGCAAATCGTGGGCCGCGACTCCGGCACCAACGTTGCCGTGTTGCGGCTCCAGTTCGATGGCCCAGCCTTGCCGTCGCCGGCCGAGCCGCGCAGCGGCGGCCTCGCACTGGTGCTGGGCGCGGCAATGGACGGCAGCCCAACGGCCCGGCTGGCTCTGGTGCACCGCGTCGGCCCGGCGTGGGACAGCCTGGCCGGCGGCCGGATCGACCGGCTGATCAGCCTTGATGGCCGCTTGTCGGGGCAGGACGAGGGTGGGCCGGTGCTGGACGCCGCGGGCGGGCTGCTGGGCATGTCAACGCTTGGCCCGCGCCGGCGCGTCCTGGTCATCCCCGCTGCGACGGTGGACCGCGTGCTGCCGCCGCTGCTGGCGGACGGCCAAGTGCCGCGCGGATGGCTGGGCCTGGGGCTGCAGCCGGTGTCGATTCCCGTGGGGTGGCAGGCCTCGGCTGGCCTCGAAGCGGGCCTCATGGTGGTCAGCCTCGCGACGGCTGGCCCGGCGGAGCAGGCCGGCGTGCTGCCCGGCGACATCCTGCTGACCGTGGACGGCGCGGCGGCGCCCCACGTGCGGGCCGTGGCGAAAGCGTTGGCCAGCCACGCCGCTGGCACAGGTGTCGTGCTGTGCCTGCTGCGGGGCGGAACGCCAATCGAGCTCCCCGTCCTCGTCGCCGCCCGGCCTGCAGCATGAAGGCGCCAGCGGCGTTCGCAATGCCGGCCTCGACGCGGCTGGGATTGCAGGTCGCGGTGGCGGCCCAGTCGCCGGTGCGCCAGGCCGACCTGGCCGCCCGCGTCGCCCTGGCCGGCCACACCTTGGCCGCCGCGTCCGAGGCGGACGTCGTGCTGGCCGACGGGTCGGCAGCAACGGCCGTAAACCTGCCGGTGCTCCGCCTCGCGGCAGGCGACGATGAGGAGGCAAGCGTGCTGCCCCCGGGGCTGACGCCGGCGCAACTGGATGCCGGGCTGCGCGCCGTGGCGGCCGGGCTGCGCGTGAGCCTGCCGGAGGCGGCCGCGCCGGGCTTTGCCGAGGCCGCGCCGCCGCGCCCGCTACTAACCCCACGCGAGCTGGAAATCCTGCGTGCGCTTGGCGAAGGGATGACGAACAAGGCCGTCGCGCGGCAACTCGGGATCAGCGCGCATACCGTCAAGTTCCACTTGGAAGCCGTGTTCGCCAAGCTCGGCGTGGCGAGCCGGGCCGAGGCGGTGGCCAAGGGGCTGCGGCGCGGCCTGCTGATGCTGTAGCGCACGCCATGGCCGGTCCCGGTTTGCGTCCCGACCGGAACCCGGCGCCACGCTGCCGCGCTATGTCTGCCGCAGCAACGAAAGACCAAGCGATGTCAGACAATCCCCTGGAAGTCACCCCAGAGCGCACGCGGCGCATCGAGGCCCGCGCCCGGCATCTATGGGAGCAGGCCGGCAGCCCGCCTGGCGACAGGGCCGAGTTCACTGAGCGGGCCGATGAGCTGATCCGCATGGAGGATGCGGCCGGCACCGGCCAGCTGCCCAACCCCATGACCCAGCCTGATCCCATACCGGGCGTCTTGGTCGAAGAAGCCAGCATCCAGGAGAACCTGGGCGAGTTCCCGGGCGGCTCCAGCGTCGCGGATCAAGGCGAATGGCGGGAAACACCGATGACCCGCGAGAAACTTCGCGAGGGCGGCGATGCCGAACCGGGCCGCGGCGGCGCGCCTTGAGCCGCTACCCGCGCGCCTGACGCAGCGCCGCTTGAACCAAAGCGTCAAGGGCGGACAGGAACCGGGACCGATCCGCCTTCGTCAGCGGCGGCGGACCGCCACCGCCGACGCCGATCTCACGCAAGTGTCTTGAGACTTCCCGACCGGCCAGCGCCGAGCCGATGTTATCGGCTGTCCAAACATGGCCGTTATGCGACACCGCTCGCGCCCCGCGTGCCAGGCAGCGGGACGCGAGCGGGATGTCGGCGGTGACGCATACGTCGGTAGAGATGATGCGTTCGGCGATCCAATCGTCGGCCTCGTCTGGCTTCCCGCCCACCGTGACCATCTCGACGTTGGGCAGGCCCGGCGGGCGGATCGGGCGAGAACCGTTCGACACGACCCGGACCGGAAGGTTGAGGCGGGTGGCGACACGGAACACCTCGTCCCGCACCGGGCAGGCATCCGCGTCGATGAACAGCGTGACCATGCTTGCCGCGCTTGCCGCCCGGTTGAGCGTGCCCTGCGTCAGACTTTCTCGACTTGGCTGTATTCAAGCTCGACCGGGGTGGAACGGCCGAAGATCGACACGCTGACCTTCACGCGGCCCTTTTCCTCGTCCACCTCTTCCACCGTACCGTTGAAGCTGGTGAACGGGCCGTCGGCGACGCGGATCTGCTCGCCGACCTCGAACAGGATGGCCGGACGCGCACGCTCCACCCCTTCCGCGCTCTGCTTGAGAATGCGGTCGGCTTCCGCATCGGAGATCGGTGACGGCCGGGTCTTGGTGCCGAGAAACCCCGTCACCTTGGGCGTGTCCTTGATCAGGTGCCAGGTTTGGTCGGTCATCTCCATCTTGACCAGCACATAGCCGGGAAAGAACTTGCGTTCCGCGTTGATCTTCTGGCCGCGCCGGACCTCGACCACGTCCTCGGCGGGAACGAGCACCTCGTCCACCATGTCGGCCAGGCCCTTCTGCGCGGCCTGTTCCTTGACCTGCTGGGCGATCTTCTTCTCGAAACCGGAGTAAACGTGAACGACATACCAACGCTTGGCCATGACTGGTCCCTTAAAACCCGACGCCAAACAGCGCCCGGACGCCGACCCCGATGATCTGGTCGGCGACGAAGAAGAATATGGCCGCCAGCCCCGACAAGGCGAACACCAGGCCGGTGGTGACCAGCGTCTCCTTGCGGGACGGCCAAGTGACCTTGCCGACCTCGGTCCGCACTTCACGGAGGAACTTCACCGGGTCAACCGCCAACGCCATGGATTCCGAACTTTCCTGAGGAGCATGCATCGCACCCGGCGGGCACGCCGGCTGGCAGGGGCGGAGGGTCTCGAACTCTCAACCTCCGGTTTTGGAGACCGGCGCTCTAGCCAATTGAGCTACGCCCCTGCATGGCCGGCAGGCCATCCGGCACGGCGGCCCGGCGCGGCCGTCCTTGCGAAGTGCGTAGAAAGAGCGCGCGCAGCGTTCTGTCAAGTGTTCACCGCGGATCACGCGACGAGAGCCTACCCATGACCGGCCGCGAACGCCTATATCCCCACCACATGGCCCGCTTTCGATGCCCCTGCCTCTGACCAGTCCCCATCCGCCGATAAGCCGCCAGCCGAGCGTGGCCCGCGACCCGCGCCGGCGGTGGGCGCTCATCGGCTCCGTCCTGTTGCATCTGCTGGCGCTGGCCGCGCTGCTGGTCACGCGGGCGCCTGAGCCGCCGATGCCGATTGCACCCTCCTACGACCTGGTGTTCGAGAACGGCGGCTCTTCCACGCCGCCCACCGCGCCCAACCAGGCGCTCGACACGCCGTCCGAAGCCCCGAGTGCGGATCTGCCGCCCACCCCCGAAACCGAGCCGCCGGCCGCGCAGGCAGCGCCGGCGCCCCCTGTCCCGGAGCCGCCGGCCCCGTCGCCTGACCTGATCCAGCCTGAACCGCCCGCACCTGAACCGGCCGCGCCGCCGCAACCGGAACCTGCCCCTGCGCCCAGCCCGGAACCGCCGGCCGCGCAGCCCGGCCTCGCCGTAGCGGTCGAACGCG
>CAXTUO010000139.1:0-7867 GCA_964247175.1 uncultured Acetobacteraceae bacterium
CGGTCGACCCACGCCGGGGTCGTGTGCGCGCGCAGCCAGTCGGGCGCTGCCGTCGCCAGCGCGTTCAGCGCGTGGTGCAACGTTTCCCCCACGACCTCCAGTCGGCTCATGGTGCGCATCGCGCCGAGAACGTGCGTGGAGTCGCTGCGCTGCCGTCCGCCGCCCTTCAGCAAGCCGCGCCCTCGCGCCAGGTCGAGGATGGCCTCGAACAGCCGGCCCCCGGCTCCATGCGTCAGGAGACGCGTGCGGAACTCGCTCAGAACAGTGTGGTCGAAGCCGGTGTCGGTCAGCTCCAGGCACAGCAGATACTTCCAGTCGATCCGGGTGCGGACCGCGTCGGCGGTTTGCCGGTCGGTCAGCCCTTCCATGAACTGCAGCAGCGTTGCAAGCGCGAGGCGGACCGGCGCCTCGGCGGGCTGTCCCCGGCTTGGAAATAGATCAGCGAAGTCGCGATCCGCGACGACCATGTGCAGGTCATCGTAAAGGCGCATTACCGGATTGCCGTGGGGAAAGATCGCCCGCGCCACCAGCGCGGTCTGGTCTGGCACATTGTATGTGCGCTTCGCGTCGAACGACATGACCCACCCCCGGCTGGCTTGAGACAGCTTCATCGCCGAGATGCAGCGCGCGGGCCATCTCCTCATCGTCGGAACCGCGCCGAATTCGCCACCAATACCGAAGTGCGGGAGAACCGAAAAACGGGGACCACCTCAGTTCACGAACAGGGTGCCACAACAGAGTTTCTCAGCACTGAGATCGCCTCCAGAACACATCGCCGCGGCTTCATGCTTCCGCCACGGATGCGCTCGACGAGCATGCGGGCGGCCTCCAGCCCAAGCTGGTATGTCGGCTGCGCGATGACGGTGACGGCGGGCTCGATCGCATCGGTCCAGTCGGCATCGTCAAAGGTGGCGAGTGATAGCTGCCGCGGCACGGCCAGGCCGAACGCCTTTGCGGCCCGGAACACTTCGAGGGCGACTTTGCTGTCCGAAGCGAGGATCGCGGTCGGCCGATCGGGCAGGTCCAGGAGCTCCGCCAGCACGGCTTGGGCCTTCGCGGTTCCGCTCGCACCCAGGCGGATGAAACGTCCGGGCTCAGTCAGTCCGGCCTCCGCCGAAGCCGCCAGGAAACCTTCGATGCGGCTCATCACTGTCGTGAGCGCAATTTGCGACGGGTCCTTGTAGCGCGCGCCCAACGGCGCTTCCGTCGCCGTCAGATAGGCGATGCGCCGATGACCCGCCTCCACCAGGAGCCGTGTGGCCGCCGCCGCCGCCGCCTTTCCGTCGACCAAGGCGGCATCGACCTGGAGGCCTGGTATCTCGCGGTCGAGCAGCACGAGCGGACGCCCGCGCGCAAGCACATCGTCGAGGTGAGCTCTTTCGTCCATTGCCGCGGGTGCCACGATGAGCCCGTCGATCCCCTTGGCCATGAGGACGCTCACTGCGGCCCGCTCCTCGGCGATCCGCTCGCCGGAATTCGACAGGATCACGTCAAAACCAGCAGCCTTGGCACAGTCGCCGATCGCGCGCACCGCCAAGCCGAAGAAGGGATTCTCAATGTCGCCGACGATGACTCCGATGGTTCCGGACCTGCCGGTCGCCATGGTGCGGGCGAGTTCGTTCGGGCGGTAGTCGAGGCGGTGGGACGCTTCCAGCACCCGTCGCTTCACGTCGGGGCTCACCGATCCATAGCCGCCCAAGGCTCGCGCGGCTGTCGCCTTGGAGACCTGCGCGGCTCGCGCCACATCCGAGACCGTCGCAGGTCGAGGCACCGTGAGCCGCCTTTCCATGTACACCGGACCTTCCCTGAACAGATTGCGAGAATTGCAGGAAAACACCTTGTGAGACCGGTTTCAAGTGAGTATGGGATCGGCCTCGCAGGGGTGAGGCATGGTTCCGATAAACTTGAGCGCCGGTGTTGCCGTTGTTGGTCGTAGCGTCATGGGGGCAAATTCCGCATGGCGCCTTGCCGAGCGCGGCTTACGGGTAATCGGCACCGAGCGTTTCCGCCCCGGCCATGCCCAAGGCTCGTCGCACGGCAAGACGCGCGTGTTCCGCGCGGCCTGCCGCACGGAACGAAGTGCGCCAACCAACGGTCGCGCGAAAGCAAGGAGATCGACGATGCAGAACACAGTAGGTCGCCGGGCGATGCTGTCGTCCGTTTTTCTGTGCGCGACGATGCTCATGGGAACGGTGGGCCAGGGCATCGCGGCGCCGGCCCCCAACCCTTACAGCCTCATCGACCCCGCGACGATCAGCGTCGGCAGCATGGGGGACGCCAAGCCTTACACCTTCACCGACACCAACGGGCAATTTGACGGCTTCGACGTCGAGCTCTTCCGCGATGTCGCGCGGCGCATGGGCTTCGACAAGGACCATGTGACCTTCACGGGCCAGGACTTTTCGGCCCTGCTCCCGTCGGTGGCCAACGGCCGGTTCGATGTCGCGGTTGCCGCGATCGGAACGACGGAAGCCCGCAAGAAGACTGTCGATTTCTCCGATGGCTATCTTGCCGGCTACCTGACGGTGCTGGCGGCCGAGCCGTCGATCAAAGGCGTCAACGACCTCGCCGGCAAGCGCCTCGGCGTCGTTCAAGGCACGCTGCAGGAGACCTATGCCCGCAATCATTTCACTAAGGCCGACATCGTCAACTTCCCCGACAACAACTCTGCGGTCGCGGCGCTGAACAGCGGGTCCATCGATGCTCACTTCCTCGATTACGAGGCCGCCAAGCAGTATAGCGAACAGTTCAAGGGCCTGACCCTGGCGGTCAACATCCCGTCCTTCGACGCGCCGGCCGGCTTTGTCGTGCGGAAGGGAAACGACGCCTTCCGGGAAGCGCTCAACAAGGCGCTGCACGAAGCCATGCAGGACGGCACCTGGAGGACGCTTTACGCGAAGTGGTTCCCGGCCTCCCCCATGCCCGAACAGTATCTGCCGAAGAGGTAAGCCCGTCGGCCTGCGCGGGCCGATCCCCGGGCCCGCGCTCTTTCCGGCAAGCACCCTCGCCATCCTGGCCTGCATCCCACAGGATTGACAAGGAACCGACATGGGCTGGTTCGAAACCATCAATCGGAGCTTTTTCGACTGGCAGGCGATGGCGGCGGTGCTGCCGAACATGATCCGGGTCGGGCTCAAGAACACGCTCATCCTGGCGACCGCCTCGACGATCCTCGGCATCGTGACCGGCATGATCCTCGCCGTAATGAGCATCTCGCGGCTGGCATGGATCCGCACGCCTGCGCGGATCTATACCGACATCTTCCGCGGCTTGCCGGCCATCGTCACGATCCTGCTGATCGGCCAGGGCTTCGCCCGCATCGGGCGGCAGATCTTCGGCCCATCGCCTTATCCCCTCGGAATTCTGGCGTTGAGCCTCATCGCTGGCGCTTACATCGGCGAGATCTTCCGATCAGGGATCCAGAGCGTCGAGCGCGGCCAACTGGAAGCCTGCCGGGCGTTGGGCATGACCTATCCTAAAGGCATGCGCCTCATCGTCATCCCGCAGGGCGTGCGGCGGGTCCTGCCGGCCCTCGTCAACCAGTTCATCGGGAACATCAAGGATTCGAGCCTCGTCTACTTTCTGGGCCTGCTCGCTTCCGAGCGCGAGCTGTTCCGGGTCGGCCAGGATCAGGCCGTCGTGTCGGGCAACCTGTCGCCGCTGATGCTGGCTGGCATCTTCTATCTTCTCATCACGGTTCCGCTCACGCATCTCGTCAATGCTATCGACCGCCGGCTGCGGTCGGGGCAGCGGGCTAAGGCGGTCGCAAGCGGCCTCAAGGAAGTCGGCGAGCTCGACGAGGCGACGGCGGACGCCGAGATCGGAGGAGCCTCGGCGGTCGCAGTCGCCATCCCTGGGCAGAAGGGCGCTGGCCTGGAGGTGGTCGACCTCGACATGGCCTATGGCGATTTCAGGGTGTTGCAAAAGGTCAATCTCAAGGCCGCGGCCGGCAGCATCACCTGCGTCATCGGTCCGTCCGGCTCCGGGAAGTCGACTCTGCTGCGCTGCCTCAACCGCCTGGCCGAACCGGCGGGCGGGGACATCCGGCTCGACGGGCAAAGCGTGCTCAAGATCAAGCCAGACCGCTTGCGTCGGCGTGTCGGGATGGTGTTTCAGCACTTCAATCTCTTTCCCGACCACACCGCGCTCGGCAACGTCATGCTGTCGCTTCGCAAGGTGCAGAAGATGCCGGCCGCGGCGGCGCGGCAGATCGCGGAACACCGGCTGGCCGAGGTTGGCCTCGCCGCCCGCATGAACCACCGCCCGATCGACCTGTCAGGCGGCCAGCAGCAGCGCGTCGCGATCGCCCGCGCCCTCGCGCTGAAACCTGAGCTGATGCTGTTCGACGAAGTGACCAGCGCCCTCGATCCGGAACTGGTCAAAGGCGTCCTCAAGCTCATGGCGCGGCTCGGCCAGAGCGGCATGACCATGGTGGTGGTGACTCACGAGATGAACTTCGCGCGCCGGGTCGCCGACCAGGTCGTGTTCATGGACGAGGGCACAGTGGTCGAGGCCGGCCCGCCCGGAACCATCTTCGACAACCCGCAAAGCCCGCGGCTGCAGCGCTTCCTGTCTGAAGTGCTCTAGGAAGGCACGCGGCGTCCAACAAAATCGAACGAAGAGGAGCAGCACCATGGTGCGAAAAGTCAACTGGGGTGTCTTGAGCACAGCGCAGATCGGGACCAAGAGCGTGATTCCCGCCATGCAGCGCAGCGCCTTGTGCACAATCGGTGCGATCGCGTCGCGCGATGGCGCCAAGGCAAAGGCTGCCGCGGACGAACTCGGCATCGAACGCGCCTATGGCAGCTATGAGGAGCTGCTGGCCGATCCCACGATCGAGGCGATCTACAATCCGCTTCCCAACCACCTCCACGTGCCCTGGAGCATCAAGGCCATGGAAGCGGGCAAGCACGTCTTGTGCGAGAAGCCCATCGCCATCGACGCGAAACAGGCCCACGAACTCGCGGACGCTTCGGCGCGCACGAAGCGGCTGGTCGCCGAGGCATTCATGGTGCGGCATCATCCGCAATGGCAAAAGGCGAAGGAGATCGTGGACAGCGGGCGCATCGGGGAAGCACGCGCCGTGCAAACGATCTTCTCCTATTGCCTCACCGATCCCACCAACATCCGGAACCAGGCCGAAATCGGCGGCGGCGGACTTTATGACATCGGCTGCTACGCGATCAGCACCGCCCGCTACGTCTTCGCCGGCGAGCCCGAACGGGTGATCGGCCTGTTCGACAATGATTCGGTGATGCGGACCGACCGCATGACGAGTGGCCTTGCCGAGTTCGGCGGAAGCCGGCACCTCTCCTTTACCTGCGCGACGCAGCTGGTCCCGTGCCAGCGCGTGCAGATCTTCGGCACACGCGGCCGGATCGAGATCGAGGTCCCCTTCAACGCGCCGGCCGATGACGCCACACGGATCGTCATGGATGACGGCCGCAATCTTTCGGGTGGCGGCCGAGAGGCGATCACGCTGCCGGCCTGCAACCAGTACACGCTGCAGGGCGATGCTTTCGCACGCGCCGTGCTCGGCGAGCAGCCACTGGAATGGGGCATCACCGACGCGGTTCAGAACATGCGTGTCATCGACGCATTCTTCCGGTCCGCCCGCTCCGGGAGCTGGGAACGCCCCTGACCCTGGGCGCCGACTCGCGAAAAGCGCGCGTTCCTCTCTGCGGCGCGCAGCTCCATCCCCTACTCCGTCGTCCCGCCTGCGCTCGTTGGCAGGACGGCCCCGCCCTCATGGAACAAGGCACACCGCATTGACTTCTCAGACTCCTGCATCCCGCGTCGTCGTGCTGGGCGGCGGCATCTTCGGCGTTTCATCGGCAGTTCACCTCGCCCGGCTGGGCGCCTCCGTGACCCTGGTCACGGAGGGGAGCTTCGCGAACGGCGCCTCCAGGCGCTCCCTGTCCTGGCTGAACTCGTCCCGTCTGCGTTCGGCCGCCTACCATCAGCTACGCATGGTCGGCATCGATCGCTACCGCGCGCTGGCGGCCCAGCATCCCGGTGCGGCCTGGCTCCGCTTCGATGGCGGCCTGACCTGGGACGCTAACGACGCCAGCAACGAGATTGCCAAGGTTTATGCCCACGAGCGCAGCATTGGCTACGACGCCGTGCTGCTGCCGGCCGACCAGGTGGCGGCGGTGACGCCCGGCGTCGACCCCGCCTCGATCGGTCCCCAAGGTGCCATCTTCAACCCCGGTGAAGGCTGGGTGGACCTGCCCTCGCTCATCGGCCTGCTGCTCGGCGAGTTTGCGGCGCTCGGTGGCCGGCAGGTCAGCGAGGCCGGGCCGGCGAGCGTGGAGGTCGCCCGCGGGTGGGTAGCCGGGGTCGCGACGGCCAAGGCGGGGTGCTTCGACGCCGAAGCGGTGCTGCTGGCCACCGGTCCGGCCGTGCCGAAGATTGTCGCCGAGGTGGGAGCCAATATCCCGGATGCGACGCCGATTTCGCTGCTCGTGCAGACCAAGCCCATGGAGATCGCGCTGCGGGCGGTCCTCAACACGCCCCGGGTCGCCGTCCGTCCCACGCCGACGGGCGCCCTCGTGCTCGACGCGGCCTGGTCGGAAAAGGAGGTCACAACCCGGGCCGACGGAACCTATGAGATCCGGGAGTCGACGGTCCGCGGCCTGCTTGACGAAGCCTCGGCGGTCCTTGCCGGAAATCCGAAGCTCGTGCTTGACTCTTACGGCGTCGGGCCGAAGCCGATCCCGAAGGACGGCGAGCCGGTGTTCGGACCGCTGGACTTGGTTGCAGGGTACTATGTCGCGTTCAGCCATAGCGGCGCGACCCTCGGGCTGATCGGGGGCGAGTTGCTGGCGGAGGAGATCGTGACGGGCGCGCCGCACCCGCTGCTGGCGCCGTTCAGGCCGGGGCGCTTCACTTTATGACGGGAGACAGTGTGGTGCAGGGATCAGAGCGCGGGTGCATTGACCCCAGCCCTGCTCGGGGTCAGGCGACATGGCGTAATCGCGGGCGTGGTTCAGAATCCGCCCGATACCGTTGGCGAATTCGGAGTTGCCCGTCCGTTCACGGCACCACTGGTCTTGTGAAGCCTGCTTTGTCGGCGTTGAGAACGGGTCCCTTCAGCCTCGCACTGCGCGTCGTGCCGGGTCGGATGAATTCGCCAACGGCATCCCGCCCTTTTGGGGTTATACAAGGCGCGCGGAAGTGGTCGGCGCTCTGCTCACGATTGGTAGCTGCTCACTTGCCGTGTCGCCAGCCGGGGTACACTTGGTCACGTCAGCACAGTTTCGGAGGGTGACATGAAGTCCAGGATTGCAGTGCTTCTCTCTTTGCTTGTCGTCGTTGGCTGCTCAGGCCTGTCGCACGAGCCGCCTGTCTCGCTGGCGCAAACGGCGGCAGGCGGGCCGCCCGAACAGCAGCCACAATCGGCGAACAGCTTGCCACCAGGCTCGCAGGTCATGGCACCGCTTACGTCCACCACCAGCAACCTGAACTCAGTCCGTGTTGGTCCGCCATCGGATGCAGTCCCCGCCAGTTCGGCTAAAGAACCTGAGGTCGGCACCGGGACGGCAACCGCGCCTGCAACGCCGAGAAGAGTGCGGAACTCCTATTAGGCCAACGTCGTCCTGACTGGAGTCGCGACAAGGACTTGCGAATGACTCCAAGTCGGCCGACGAGGGTCGGAGGCGATGATGGCGTGGCGGCGTGGACAGGCGTATGGGCAGGATTTGCGGGACCGGGTGTTGGCCTGCCTGTGCTGCCGCGAAACCATCCGCACGGCCCTGCACCGGCTGGACCTGTCGTGGAAGAAAGCCAAGAAGCTGCTGGGTCGTGCCAACTCCGAACGGCGGGCAGCTTTCGTTGAACAGCTCCGCCCCTTGCTGGACGGCGCCCA
>CAXTUO010000140.1:0-7853 GCA_964247175.1 uncultured Acetobacteraceae bacterium
GGGCGTAGGCGGCACGGTATGGCGCCATCGACAGGATCTGGCTGCCGATGTGCAGCGCCAGCCCAACCGGCTCGATGCCGGGTAGGGCGTCCGCCTGGGCGTAGAGCGCCGCGGCCGATCCGTAGGCGATGCCGAACTTGTTGTCCGCCCGGCCCGTGGTGATCTTGGCATGGGTGCCGGCGTCCACGTCCGGGTTGATCCGCAGCGCGACCCGGGCCGTGCGCCCCATGCCGTGCGCGACGGCGGACAGCATCGCCAGCTCCTCCGCGCTCTCGACGTTGATCTGGCCGACCCCGGCCTCCAGCGCCAGGCGCAGCTCCCACTCGGCCTTGCCGACGCCGGAGAACACGATGCGGTCCGCCGCGATCCCCGCGAGCAGCACCCGGCGCAGCTCGCCGCCGCTCACCACGTCCGCCCCGGCGGCGCCCTGCGCCATCAGGCGCAGCACGGCCAGATGGTCGTTCGCCTTCACCGCGTAGTGCACCCGCGCCGGCAGCGCCGCCTCGGCCAGCGCCGCCTGCAGCGCCTGCAGCCGCCCGCGGATGCTGCCGGCCGAAAGCACCCAGGTCGGCGTGCCCACGGCGTCGGCCACGGCGTGGAGCGGCACGCCCTCCATCAGCAGCCCGTCCATGGCGTGCATCGAAAGGTGTGGCCGGGCGGCGATCAGCTCGGCGAAGGTCGGGTCGGGATCGTGCGGCAGGGCGGCGGGGTGGGGCATGGTCACCGGGACGGGTAGGTGCGGGGATAGGTGATCTCGTTGGCCGGGCCGGGCGGGTTGGGCGAGCCTTTCTTGCCGCAGGCCGTGAGCAGCACGATTGCGACAAACAGGGGTGCGATCAGCAACGCGGCCTTCATCGCAGCAGCGCCTGCCAGCGCGCCGCCTGCGCCGCCACGTTCGCCGGCGCGGTGCCGCCGAAGCTGGTCCGGCTCCTGACCGAGGCGTCCACCGTCAGCACGTCATACACCGCCGCGGTGATGCCGGGCTCGATGGCCTGCATCTCCGCGAGGTCCAGGTCCGCAAGCCCCACGCCGCGCGCCTCCGCCGCCGCCACCACGCGCCCGGTGACGTGGTGCGCCGTGCGGAACGGCAGGCGCAGCACCCGCACCAGCCAGTCCGCCAGGTCCGTCGCCGTCGCGAACCCCGACCCGGCCATCGCCCGCATCCGCGGAAGGTCCGGCGCCATGTCCCGCACCATGCCGCCGATGGCCGCGAGCGACAGCGCCAGCGCGTCGGCGGCGTCGAACACCGGCTCCTTGTCCTCCTGCATGTCCTTGGCGTAGGCAAGCGGCAGGCCCTTCATCACGGTCAGCAGCGCCACCAGCGCCCCGGTGATGCGCCCGGTCTTGGCGCGCGTCAGCTCCGCGGCGTCCGGGTTGCGCTTCTGCGGCATGATGCTGCTGCCCGTTGTAAAGGCGTCCGACAGCCGCACGAAGCCGAACGGCGCGCTGCACCAGATCACCAGCTCCTCCGCCAAGCGGGACAGATGGGTGGCGCAGATCGCCGCGGCGCCCAGGAACTCGATGGCGAAATCCCGGTCCGACACGGCGTCGAGCGAGTTGGCGGCCGGGCGGTCGAAGCCCAGCGCCGCCGCGGTCTCGCCGCGGTCGATGGGGAAGCTGGTGCCGGCCAACGCCGCCGAACCCAGCGGGCACTCGTTCAGCCGGCGGCGGCAGTCCCCGAAGCGCCCGCGGTCGCGGTTCAGCATCTCGACATAGGCCAGCAGGTGGTGCCCGAACGTCACCGGCTGCGCCGTTTGCAGATGGGTGAAGCCCGGCATCGGGTCGGCCGCGAACTGCGCCGCCCGGTCGGCCAAGGCGCGCATCACGTCGGCCGCCTGCCCATCCAGCCCGTCCAGCGCGTCCCGCACCCACAGGCGGAAGTCGGTCGCCACCTGGTCGTTGCGGCTGCGCCCGGTGTGCAGGCGCTTGCCGGCCTCGCCGACGCGCTCCGTGAGCCGCGCCTCGATGTTCATGTGGATGTCTTCGAGGTCCTCCACGAACGGGAAGCGCCCGGCCTCGATCTCCGCCGCGATGCCGTCGAGGCCGCCGCGGATCGCCGCCTCGTCATCCGGCGCGATCACCCCGGCGCGGGCCAGCATGGCGGCGTGCGCCAGGCTGCCGCGGATGTCCTGCCGCCACATCCTGCGGTCGAAGCCGATGGACGCGTTGATGTCCTGCATGATGACGGACGGGCCGCGGGCGAAGCGTCCGCCCCATTGCGCGTTGGCCTCGGCGTTGCGCAGGGCGTCGGCGCCCGGCCCCGCTTGGATCGGCCCCTCTCCGCCCCCATTCTCTCCGGCAGACGTGTTGTTGACAGTGTCGCTACTCAAGGACGCACCATGGTTCCATTGAAGCGCCGCGCCGTGCTGGCGGCGGCGGCCTTGACCCTACCGGTTGCGCTGGCCCCGCGCAAACCGTGGGCGGCGACGCCCGGCCTAGGCGACCTGTCGCGCTTGCAGCGCACGGACGGCGCCGCGGTGCCGGAGCTGCGCTTCTCCGCCCCGGACGGCACGGTCCGCACCCTGGCCGACTATGCCGGGCAAGGGGTGGTGCTGAACCTGTGGGCCACCTGGTGCGTGCCGTGCGTCGCCGAAATGCCGGCGCTCGACGCCCTGGCCCGGCTGGTGGCGAATGACGGCGTGGCCGTGCTGGCGCTGTCCTCCGACCGCGGCGGCGCACCGTCGGTTGAGCGGTTCTACCGGGACAAGAACATCCAAACCCTGCCGGTCCTGCTGGACCCCCGCGGCGACGCGGCCCGCGCCTTGGGCGCGCGGGGCATCCCCACCACCCTGCTGATCGACCGCGCCGGCAAGGAGCGCGGGCGGCTGGAAGGCGCCGCCGACTGGTCCAGCGCCGAGTTCGTGGAAGCGATCCGCCGCATGGCCGGGCCGGCGCCGGCTCATTCCTTGGGCAAGCCGGACCGCGGGTCGAACGCCTGACCCGGCGCCCAGCCCCGTAGGAACTCCCGCAACGCGTCGTCCGCCGGCCCGACCACCACCCGCAGCGTCGCGTAAGCGTCCCCGGGCGGCTGCCCGTCATGCTCGGGCAGGCCCTTGCCGCGCAGCCGCAGCTTGGTGCCGCTGTCCGAACCCGGCGGGATCGCCATGGTCACGGTGCCGGCGACCGTCGGCACCGGGACCCGGCCGCCCAGCACCGCTTCCCCCAAGGTGATCGGCAGGTCGAGGTGGATGTCGCGGCCTTCGCGGCGGAACAGCGGGTGGGGCGCCACGGTGATCTCGATCAGCGCGTCGCCCGCCGCCCCGCCTGCGGCGCCGGGCCGGCCCTTGCCGCGCAGGCGCAGCGTTTGCCCGCTTTGCACGCCAGGCGGGATCTGCACGTTCAGGTCGCCGCCGCCTGGCAAGGCCAGCCGCTGCGTCGCTCCGCGCGCCGCGTCGATGAAGGAAACGCCCAGCGTGTAGCGCTGGTCGGCGCCGCGCTGCGTGCGGGCCGGGCCGCGCGTCGCGAACATGCTCGCCAGGATGTCGTCCATGTCGGCGCCGTTGGCGTACTGGGCGCCGCCGGGGCGGAAGCCGCGCGGGTGCACGTCCAGGCCGGCCGCGTCGATCTCCCCCCGGTCGAACCGCGCCCGCTTGGCGGGATCGGACAGCAGGTCATGCGCGCCGGAAATGGCCTTGAAACGCTCTTCGGCCTTTTTGTCCCCGGGGTTCACGTCGGGGTGGCTGGTCTTGGCGAGCTTGAGGAACGCGGAGCGGATTTGCTGTTCTGTTGCGCTGCGGGGAACGCCCAGCAGCGCATAGGGATCGTCGGCCAACGGCACCTCTCATCGGTTCGGTCAGGCAGCATAGCGCATCTGGCCCGCCGACACCCAGCCGCATGGGCGGAACCTAACGCACCGTCACCACGAGCCGCATCTTCGGATGGATGCCGCACAGCACGGTGTAGGTTCCCGGGACGGTGAACCGTTCCTCGACGGTCTTGCCGGGTTCCTGCTCGCCGCTGTCGAAGTCAAAGGCAGGCGAGGTCGTGTAGATGTGGTGCGTGAGCTGCCCGTCGTCGTTCACGAAGCGGACCGTGCCGCCGCGCGCCACCTCGACCTGCGGCGGCTGGAACTTGCGGTTCGCCTGGGTCACGGTGGCGATGTCAGCCGCCCAAGCCGCCCAGGCACCCAGGACGGCGGTCAGCGCGGCCCCGCAAAAAGCCAGGCGGAGGCGCGGGCCGCGTCGGGCGCTCATGGCGCTGCGGCTCCCTTGGCGGCGGGTTGTGCGGCCACGATGTCGCGGTGCATCGGCGCCAGCAGCGCCAGCAGCCGGTTCTGCGTCCGGAACGGCACGCCCTCTGCGTCCATCGCGTCCTGGAGGTTTTCCACCATCGCGTTGAAGTGGCGCGGCGCGAGGTTGAGGTCGGCGTGCGCCGTTTTCATGTCCCGTCCGGGATAGCGGCATGGCCCGCCGCTCACCACGCACAAATGGAGCATCAGCAGCCCTTGCAGCCGCTCCATGTCGGCGTCGTCGAACTTGTCCTTGATCCGCGGGTCCAAGGAAGCGCGGTGCAGCGTGCCGTCCGCGATCCGCGTCAAGCCGGGACGCCCGCCCAGGTCGTCAAACAACGTGCCGGCGCGGGCCGGCGCGGCCAGCAGCGCCGCAGCCAGCACCAGCGCCGCCCCAACCCCGGACACGGCTTTAGAAGCCAAGCTGAAGACTGGCATAAACCCCCTCCTGATGCTTCCGCGTGGCGATGCTGCCGAGGTCCACGTAGGCGAGCGTCGCCGAGATGCCCTTGGTCGGCAGCCAGGTGACGAAGGCGTCGTACCAATCGCTTTCGCGGGCGAAGCGCAGGTTGTCCGGCTTCGTGCGGTACTCGCCGCCCACCGCCACATGGCGGCTCAGCAGCAGGGCCGCCGACCCCTCGAACTCCGGATGGTAGGCGTCGCTGCGGTCGCCGCCGAAGCCCAGGATGCCGGTCTGGTTCGCCCGGGTCATCCGCACGGTCGCGTTGAGCAGCAGGCTCTGCGCCAGGAACAGCTTGGTTGCGGCCAGGTAGAAGTCGGCGCCCTGATTCGACCGCGCGCCGATGGCCCGCAGCACGGCGGCCTGGTTGTCCACCTTGTATTGCAGCCCGATGGCCACCTGCGGCACCCAGCTGTCCTGGTCCAGGATGCCGTCGCCGAACAGGCGCAGCTTGGCGCCGTACACGTCCTGGCTGAACTGGTAGCCGCCGCCCAGGCCCAGCGCCCGCCCGGTCGCGCCCGTGTCGAAGAACTGCCGGGCATAGGACAGCTCCACCCGGTCGTACAGCCCGACCGCGGCACCCAGGGTGGACAGGGTGAAGTTCGTCACCCGGACCACCGTGCCGTGCACGTTGGCGCCCACGGCGTCCCGCGTGCCGTACCCGGTGATGAGCGCCCAAGGCGCCAGCCCGCCGCCGCCCGCGCCCTCGACCTGGCTCAGCCCGGCGGTTGCGATCAGCTTCCCGCGTTCCGGCACCGGGTCCTGCGCCTGCGCCTGCGTGGGCGAAGCGCACGCCATCAGGGCAGCCCATGCCAACCCGAACATGAGCCGGTTGATCAGCTCCCGCATCGTATCCGCCCTGACCTCACAGCAAGTCGCCCGAAGCCCGTTTGGCCACGTGCGGAAAATATTACTTTTTGACAACAAAATGTAAAGCTCGTGCATTATGTTTGGTTGGGCAGGCGCCCCAGGCAGGGCTGTAAGCTTTCGATAAGATGTCATAGGCAAACTGCGGCAATGTCGATCTCGGTCTCCTCCCCCGGCGTGCTGGCCAGGGCGCATGCAGCACTTGGCGCTGCGCGTCCCGGCTTGCGCCTGACCATCCGACGTAAGATTTTGTTGGCCTTCCTTTGCATGGGCGGCATCACGGCCGGCCTCGGCGCCTACGCCGTCTTCAGCATCGCCGTGGTCGGCCGCCTGACGGAACAAACGTTCGACGGCGCCCTGATGTCGATCAGTTACGCGCGCGCGGCCTCGGCGGACTTCACGGGCATTGAGGCCGCAACGGCCCGCTTGGCTTATGGGATCGCGCCGTCGGACCATGCCGGCCTTTCGGCGCAACTGGACGATCTGTCGCAATCGCTTGCCGATGACCTGGCCATCGCGGGCCAGCGCAGCCTGTCCCTGCAAGCCGCGCGGGCGGCTGCCGACACCGCCGCTGCCATCGCCGAATGGCGCGCGGCCGCGGGGCTGGACGCCGGAGCGGAGGTGGTGGTCGGCAACGCCCACGTGGACGCGCTCGCCCGGGTGGTGCACGAGCGTCTGGAACTGCTCATCAACCACGCCGCGGGCGACGGCTTCCATTTCCGGCAGCGTGCGCGGGCAAAGGTGGCGGAGGCCAAGTCGCTCGCGCTGCTCGGCACGGTGGCCGCGGTGCTCCTGGGCGCCATCGTTGCCGTCCTGCTCGCCCGGCGCATCATCGGTCCCGTCGCAGCCGCTTCCGCCGCGGCAGGCCGGATCGCGGCAGGCCAGCTCGACACGCATGTGCCGGTGGGCGGCAGCGACGAGCTGGGGGCGCTGCTGGCGGCCATGGCGGTGATGCGGGCCAACATCGCGGCGATGGTGGCGCGGGAAGTCGCGGGGCGCCGGTCGGCCCAGGCTCGCCTGACCGACGCCATCGAAGGGTCGAGCGAAGGGGTGATGGTTGTGGACAGCGCCGGCGCGGTGGCGGTCGCCAACACCCACATGAACGAGTATCTCGGCGCGCTGGGAGGCGACAGGGCGGAGGAGCTGGCGTCCGCTCCGCCAGCGGGCAGCGCGCCGCTGCACGCGCTGATGAGCGCGGCGGACAGCGCCGGGGAAACCTGCCTGCCGGATGGCCGGTGGCTGCGCATCAATCGCAGCAGCACCCGGGACGGCGGCTTTGTCGCCATCTGCAGCGACATCACGGCCCGCAAGCAGCATGAGGCGGCGCTGGAACTGGCCAACACATGGCTGGATGCCGCGTTGAACAACATGGCCCAGGGGCTGTGCATGTTCGACGGGGAGCGGCGACTGCGCCTGATCAACCGGCGGTTCTGCGAACTCTTCCAGCTAGGGCCGGTGGCGCCGGCGATCGGCACGCCCTTCCAGGCCCTGTTCGACCTTTGCACCGAAGCCGGCGCCTTCACGCGGGCGGAGGCGACGCGCTTGTATGAAGCCCGCATGGCACGGATCGCCCAAGGCGTGGCCTATACGCAGGTCCTGGGAATGGGGCAGGGCCGGGTGCTCTCGCTCATGCACCAGCCGACGGCCGATGGCGGCTGGGTCACGACCTATGCGAACATCACGGACCGCGTGCGGGCAGAGGAGAAGATCTCCCACATGGCGCGGCATGACGCGCTGACCGGGCTGCCGAACCGGGCCGTGCTGGAGCAGATGGTGGACGCCGCGGTGGCCGGACTTGAGAAGGACGGCGGGTTCGCCATTCTGATCATCGACCTCGACCATTTCAAGGCGATCAACGAGACGCTGGGCTTTCCCGCCGGGGACCAGGCGCTGCGGGACGTGGCGGAGCGCCTGTCCGGCTGCCTGCGCCGGTCGGAGACCGCTGCAAGGCTCGGCGCGGACGAGTTCGCGGTTATCGCGTCCGGGCTGCGCCGGCCGGAAGACGCCGCCGGGGTCGCCCGGCGCGTGAGCGAGGCGATCAGCGCCCCCTACGCCGTCCATGGGCACGACGTCGTGCTCGGAACCTGCATCGGCATCGTCCTGGCCCCGGCCGACGGGGCGGCAACCGACGCGCTCCTGCGCAAGGCCGACCTGGCGGTCAACCGGGCGAAGCAGGACGGCCGCGGCACGATCTGCTTCTTCGAGGCGGAGATGGACGCCCGGCAGCAAGCCCGGCGCGCCATGGAAACCGACCTGCACGCGGGCCTCGCCAGGAAGGAATTCGAGCTGCTGTACCAG
>CAXTUO010000141.1:0-4839 GCA_964247175.1 uncultured Acetobacteraceae bacterium
CCCCCGACCGTGACCAGCAGGTTGTTGCCCAGCACCACCGTCCCCGCGCCGTCGTCCATTTGGACGGAAAGCGGGGTGTTCACGCCCGGGTTGAGGAGGTAGCGCTTGGTAAGATCCAGCGTGCCGGAGGCGACGTGGATCGCGCCGGCGCCGGAGAAGAGGCCAAGGAGGGCGAGGTTGCCGCCCGGCGCGACGTTGATGACGGCGTCGGCCGCGAGAGTGACCTGGTATGGCTCGAACGGCGTGTTGCCGCCGCCAAGAGAGGCTGCCCCTATCACGTCCAAGGAAAGGTTCGTGTCGAGCGTGAGGTTCTCGAATCCGCTCAGCCCGGCGGGCTGCGATGCGTCGGAGGAGCCGAAGAGCACGATGCCGCCGCCCACCCTGCTTTCTGCCGGCACAGGTGCGAAACTGTAGAGGCTGGAGTTCGCCGCGCGAAGCTCCAGCACGGCGGTCGGCCCGGCCAGGCTGATGGACCTGACCTGCGCTTGGCCGGAGGGAAGGGCAACGTCCGCGCCCGCGCCGATCACCACGTCATCTTGTATGCCGGGTTCGCCCTGGGGCGACCAATCAGCCGCGTTGTCCCAGGTCCCTGCACCGCCCACCCACGTCTTCGTTGCCATCGGTCGCGCCCCGTTCCAGGATCATTTACTTAGGCCAACATTCCTGGAACTGGAAGCGAAATCAATCCTTATGCAGCCATGTCACGGCGGCAGCGCCCCCTTCCCCGCTGCGCGCAGCCCCGGCGGCCAAGGCGTTCAGCGCAGGATCATCGCCTGCACGATCAACGGCGGCAGCACGGCGGCGCCAGCCAGGGCCGCCGCAACCGGAACCATGGCCAGCCCGGCCCGCAGCCACCCGCCGCCCCGCACCCTGAAGCTCGGCAGGCTCAGCGCAAGAAGCGGCAGAATCGGGAGCAGATAACGGCCCGATGGCCCTTGCACGGTCGGGTTGCCCACAATGGTCCAGGACAGGTACTGCGACAGGTAGATGCCGAGCACGCACGCCGCGGCGGCCGCGAGGCCAAGGGCCAGGCCGGCCAAACTCCCTTGCCTCGGTCCGGTCCGCCGGGACATGAGGTCGCAGAGCAGCGCCGCGGGAACGGCCACGTACCACAGGGTATAGAGCGCGTCGGGCAGCAGCACCGTCAGCCAACCCAGCACGCCCACGGCGCTGGGGAGCAAGGCGGGATCATGGATGATGGTGGTCCAGGGAATGCTCAGGACGCGCAGCGGATGCGCCAGCAGGATGCCGAGCTGCGCCGCCGGGCTGGTTTCGTCGAACAGGGCGGGGCGAGGACCTTTCCAGAGCGGGCCAGGCTCGTACGGAGGCTTGGGGAACGGCGTCGCGACGGTGCTGACGGCGCGCCAGCTCCAGAGAAGGCCGGGCAGCAGCAGCACGACGACCGCGGCGGCACGCAGCAGCGGCTGCTTGCGCAGGCGCAGCCAGTTCCGCGCCGGCGGCAAGGGAAGCAGCAACAGCGCCAGCAGCGGCGCATAGGGCGGCTTCACGGCCGCGACGCCGGCAAGCAGCAGCCCCGCCGTCCAAAACGCGGCACCGCGCGGCAGCACAGGCCCGGCGGCGGTGGGCAGGTCGGAGCGGGTCAGCAGCGCCGCCGCGAGCACGCTCGCCGCGATCAGGAGGCCGTCCTGGTTGACCGACGCCGCGAGGCTCACGGTCATGGGAAACATCAAGGTGCAGAACAGCAGCGCATGGCCCCGGCGCGCGAGCAGCAGGGCCGCAAGGCCCAGCGCCACGAAGCAAGCGGTGTTGGCCAGTCGGGCCGCGTAGGTCGCGACGAACGGCCCGGCCCCGGCCCCCTTTGCCACCCCCATGCCGACCACCGCCGGGCCGTAGAAAGCCGGCATGTAGATGGCGACGCTCGCGATGGGATAGAAGTCCAGGAACCCAGCCCAGTCCTGCTCCCAGGCCCGCGCCACGTCCTCCTGGGTGGGCTTTGGCCGGAGGAAGCCGGCCTGCACGCCGAGTACCGCCTGGTCCACGTCCAACCCGGCCCTGATCCGGGTTTTGCCCTCCTCAACGACGGACGCGCGCCGCCCGATCCATTGCCCATGCAGCAGGCTGGCGACGCGCAGCACATGCGCGGGCTCGTCCGCGACCTGCCCCAAGGGCGTCAGCAGCGCGAGCGTGGTGCAGGTCGGCAGCGCCACCGCCGTGAACAGCACCGCCAGCGCGCGCCGGACGGACCACGTGCCGGCACGCTCGATGAGGACTGCGCGAAACCCGCGCCTCGGTCCATGCGGCGCCGAAACGCGGCGGCGGATGGTTTCCGCGTCGGACCCGCTCACGACGCCGCGGCCGGGCGGAGCACGTGGGCGACGATCTGCCCGACCCGCAGCGTCAGCACCAAGGTGGCGATGATGCCCAGCGCGAGCATCCATCCTCCCAGCGGGTTGCGGGACGACCAAACCGCCGCCCCCGACCCGGCCAGCGTGCCGAGCAGGACGTAGCCGAACAGCGCCGGCATCGCCGCCAAGGTGCCGACCACGTAGTCGCGCAACCCGATGGAGGACAGGCCCAGCGCGTAGCTCGTCGCGGCAAACGGCATGGCGGGCGAGACCCGCAGCAGGCAGGCCATGCGCCAACCGCCCTTTGCCACCATGCCGTCCAGCTCGCGCAGCCGGGGCCGCCGCGCCAGGAACCTGCTCACGGCAGGACGCAGCACGGAGCGGCTCAAGGCAAAGGCGAGCACCGCGCCCGCCAGCGTGCCCGCCCCCGACACCAAGAACCCGGCCGGCAGCCCGTACAGCACGCCCGCGGCGACGCCGAGCATGGACGCCGGCAGGATGCCGCTCACGGCCACGAGGACCTGCACGGCGGCGAACAAGGCGCGGCCCGCGCCGCCGAGGTCGCGCACGGCTTGCAGGCCGCCCTCCATCCGGGCAACGAGCAGGTCAGGCGAGTGCCCGGCGAGGACGCCCGTCGCTACCAGGCCCGCGGCGAGGAGGACAACGGCGAGCCGGACCCATCCCGTCCCGCTCATGCCTCCTTGGCTTCCGGCAGATGCAGGCGCCGTTCGCCGCCCTCCGCGAACAAGGGCGAGTGCGCGAGGCCCATGCGCTGCAGCCGGAAGCTGAAGGAGGTTTGCAGCACGCCCAGCCCATAGATGGCGCTGCGCTGCAGGTTGATCGACGACGCTTCGGCGAAATACTTGGTGGGGCAGGAGATCTCGCCGACGCGGAAGCCGAAATACAGCGCCTGCGACAGCATCTGGTTGTCGAACACGAAGTCGTCGGAACAGGCATGGAGCGGCAGCCGTTCCAGCACCGCCCGGCTCCAGGCGCGGTAGCCCGTGTGATACTCCGACAGCCTGGCGCCGAGCAGGAGGTTCTGCGCGAAGGTCAGGGCGAGGTTGGCGACATACTTGTAGCGCGGCATCCCGCCGGCCAGCGCGCCTTTCCCCAGGATGCGGCTGCCGAGCACGACGTCGAACTGGTCGGAAGCGATCATCGACGCCATCGCCGTGACCAGCCGGGGGGTGTACTGGTAGTCCGGATGCAGCATGACGACGATGTCGGCGCCGCGGTCGAGCGCCGCCTGGTAGCAGGTCTTCTGGTTGCCGCCGTAGCCGCGGTTCCGGTCGTGCCGCAGGATGTGCAGGCCGAGGCTGCGCGCCACGGCCACCGTGTTGTCGCGGCTGGCGTCGTCGGTGAGGATGATGTCATCGACGACATCCGCGGGGATCTCGGCGACGGTCTGCCGCAAGGTCCGCTCCGCATTGTAGGCCGGCAAAACGACGGATACCCTGCGATTGCTGATCAAGCGGACGCTCCGAGACGAAACCAGGCCTGTTGAGATCAATGCCGTGTGGCGCCGCCTTGCAGTTTCAATTCAAGGCTGCCGAGGCTATGTGCGGATCGGTCCCCTATCAGGCTTCTGTTGTTCGCTCAACGTCCGCGGTTCCGGGCAAGGCGCCGGCGACGCCGTGGCCGTCGCGCGCCGTGCGTGCCATAAGGCCGAAAAGGAGAAGGAATCATGGCTGATCCAATCCTCAACAGGCTGTCCGCCAGTACGGGCGACCGACCGCAGGCCGCGGCATGAGCGCGGCGGAGGCGGCGGGCACCGAGCAGCGCCCGTTCGGCCCCACGGGGCGCCAGGTCCCGGTGATCGGCCAAGGGACCTGGCGCCTCGACGACGCGCACCGGCCCACCGCCGTCGCCGCCCTGCGCCGCGGCCTCGACCTCGGCATGACCCACATCGACACCGCGGAAATGTATGGGGAAGCGGAAAACGTGGTCGGCGAGGCCATCGCCGGGCGCCGCGACGAGGTTTTCCTCGTGTCCAAGGTCATGCCCAGCAATGCGTCCCGCGCTGGAACGGTTGCGGCCTGCGAGAAATCGCTCGCGCGTCTCGGGACCGACCGGCTGGACTGCTTTCTCCTGCACTGGCCCGGCTCACACCAGTTGGAGGACACCTTCGCCGGCTTCGAGCGGCTGCGCGAGCAGGGCAAGATCCTGTCCTGGGGCCTGAGCAACTTCGACGTGCCGGACCTCCAAGCGGCGTGGAAAGCCGGGGGCGAGGGCCGGATCGCCTGCAACCAGGTGCTTTACCACCTAAGGGAGCGCGCGATCGAGCACGCCGTGATCCCCTGGTGCGAGGCGCACGGCGTCGCCGTGGTCGCCTACAGCCCGTTCGGCCAGGACAGCTTCCCGGGCGCGCGCACGCCCGGCGGCCGCGTGCTGGAGGAGGTCGCCGCACGCCACGGCGCGACCGCGCGCCAGGTGGCGCTCCGCTTCCTGGTCCGGCGGCCCTCGGTCTTCGCCATCCCCAAGGCGTCCAGCCCCGGGCACGCCGCCGACAACGCGGGCGCCGGGGCGCTGC
>CAXTUO010000141.1:4939-7846 GCA_964247175.1 uncultured Acetobacteraceae bacterium
CCGCGGGCCTCAGCGGTCCGGCCGCAGCGCCATCACGCATGTCCGGGCCAAGCCGTTCTTCATGCGGCCCAGCGCCAGTTTCGTCTGCTGCTCGCCCAGGGCGCGGTGGCTTTCGAACTGCGCTTCGGTGAACCACTGCTCCGTGGTCGCCTCGTTCGGGAAGCTTTGGTTCTGCGCGTGGTAGGCCTGCACGTCCGCCGGCACGTCGCCGGTCAGCACCGGCCTGAGCACCAGCAGCACGCCGCGCGCCCCGTCGGGGTAGCGGATCAGGCGGGCGCTGAAGCCGTCCTCCTCCTCGGCCGGCATCCCGGTGTCTGGGTCTGCGGGCAGGGTGCAGATCTGCGCCCCCATGTCGATCCGCGCCTTGCCGATCACGGCGCCCAGGTCGGCGCATCCCCCCTCCGGGTCCCGCGTGGCATCGACCACGGCGATCAGCCGGCAGCGCCGCCGCAGCATCTCGTAAACGCCGAGGTTGTCGAAGTGCCCGCCGTCCGAAAGATAAACGTAGTCGCGGTCGTCCTCCGTCCGTGCGAACAGCTCATCCTTGAGCAGCCGCCAACCCGGCGCCCCCGGCTGTCCGGCCGCCACCTGCGGGCGCACCGGGTTGGGCAGCCAGGCGCCGAGCCGCGCGTTGAACAGCGTCATGATGAAGGCCGTCAGGCCCGAGGAATGGTAGCCCCAATTCGGGCTGACCGCCGCCCCGGACACGGCCATCGCCGTGCCGAGCGAGATGCCGCCGGGCCGTGCCCGCCCATAGTCGTTGGTCGCGACGTAGCGGCCGGCGCGGTCGTCGAGGTGGGCCGCCCCGCAATGCAGCGGCGTCAGCGTGAACGGCGCGGCCTTGCGGTCCATCCAGTCGGACCGCCGGGGCGCGCTCAGGTTCAGCGTGGCGTTGATCACCGGGAACAGGCTCCGCGTGCGCCCGTCCGGGGCCAACGAAGCCAGCGGCGGGTTGTCGCCCGGGTCGAAATCGGTGAACGGGTCGGCGTGGCGCGGGGCGCCGCCAGGCTTGGACGGCCCCGCCCGTGCCGGTCCGACAAAGGCCCGCACGAGCCGGTCCCGGTACACGCCGTGCATCGAGAAGCGGTTGGTGCTGATCCAGGTGTCGGCGCCGAAAAGGATGATCGCCATCGCCGCGCCGAACGCGAGTTGAGCGACCGCCATCACGAACAGGCCGGGTTTCGGGTCATCGGTCAACCAGGACTGCAATGTCTCCAGCGCGGTTCCGACGATGACGCCCGACTTGGCGCACACCGCCGCCGCGAAAACCAGCGACGCGCCGCGCAGCAGCACGTCCCAGGTGACCAGCTTCGGCTTGCCGCTCAGCAGCGCATCGACCTGGCTGAACGCCTGCTTGCCCAGCCACGCCGCCACCGGCCCGGCAATGAGCGCCCCGGTCAGCCCATGGCGCAACGTGAGCCAGGCATCGTCGCCCACCACCAGGCGCTCCAGCGTCAGGACGCAGAAGGCGAAGAGCCCCCAGGCCAGCCCGATGCGCAGCCGCATGGCGGTGATGCGCGCCATCCACTCGATATCCAGATCGGAAAACGCATCAGCCGCATGACGGCGCCAGGGCATGCCGGGAGCGCCGCGCAGCCCGGCATGAACCGCGGACAGCACGGCGTAGGACAGCAGCAGCCAAGCCGGTCCCGCGACCACCATGATCTCCGCGGCGCGATCATCCGGCAGCGCCCACGCGATCCTCTGGCCGGCATAAAGGGTGGCGGCCCCGGCGATGCTGGCCAGGAGCCAAGGTGGGAGATTGCTCCAGTAGGGCGGCGTGTCCGCAGGGCGCGAAACGGCCGCCGCGACGAAGCCGGCGGTGCTGCCCGCGAAGAACAGGGCCGGCAGGATGCATTGCGCCCACCCTGGCTCGCCCCCTGGTCCTCCCACCACCCAGCCCCAAACCGGCGCGAGCGCGAGAGGGATGCAGAACGCCCAAACCAGCGACGGCCAGACGATCCGGCGCCCGACGTCCTGGGGCGTCCAGTATGCCACTCCGTTTTTCGGGCGTGGACAGCGGCTCGGCAGGCCCTTGCAGCACCCCACCGTGCCCCACACAAGCCCGGCCAGCCCCGCCAGCAGGAGCAAGGACGCGATCACGGTGGCAGGCCGAAGGTCAACGGCCTGCAGCAGCCGCTCCGTATGTTCCGCCGGGTGCCCTTGGAGGGCGAAGAACACCGTGCGGGCCGCCACCGCGAGCAGCGCGGCCAGCAGGAACATCGGCCCGAACACCAGCCAGTTCAGCAGGACGTTGCGCAAGTAGATCGCAAGCCCGGTCCAGCCGTCGAGCGACAGCAGCCCGCCATGGGGCGCCAGCCAGTTCGTGTAGCGGCGCAGCCGCTGCACCTCGGGCGGGTTCTGCCCCGGCGCCGCCGGGTCCCGCCGCGCCAGCCGCTCCTGCGCGCCCCGGACGCCATGCTGCCGGATCATCGTCTGCAGCCAGGCGCCGATGTACCCGCCGCCGGACACGGTGGAAAGGTAATGGAACTGGGTCAGGCGCTTGGCGCCGGCCAGGGCCTGCAGCACGCCCAGGCAATAGGCCGCGCTGCGCACCCCGCCGCCGGACAGGCACAAGGCCCGCAGCTGCTCGGGCCGCGCCGCCGGGCCGAGCGCCGCAAGCTCATGCTGGAAAGCGGTGTCCCACCTGACCGGCCCGGGACCCTGTTCCTTGCCCTGTTCCTTCGGGGCCAACCCCTTATACACGTACATGGCTCAATGCTCCCCAGGCGTTCAAACGACTCCAGGCGCGGGCCGATGCGGCATCCCGTGACGCCGGACGGCCGCTACTTCGTCGTGCGCGGCCGGCTGTGGCGCTGCACGGACCCGGCGCTCGACGCCGCCGCGCGGACGGCGCTGACCCGGGAGCTGATGTCCGCCCGGCGGGCGAAGGGGGCGGCGCTGCGG
>CAXTUO010000142.1:0-7754 GCA_964247175.1 uncultured Acetobacteraceae bacterium
TACAGCCAGCCCTGGCCGACATCGCAGCCGAGGTCGCGGAGCAGCGCCGCCGTGCCCTCGTCCTCGACGCCCTCGGCGACGGTCAGCAGGCCGAGGCTGTGGCTCAACCCGATCACGGCGGCGACGATCTTGCGGCTTTCGGTGTCGCCGCCCATCGCCCGCACGAAGCCCGCGTCGATCTTCAGCTTGTCGATCGGCAGCAGCTGCAGGTGCCGCAGGCTGGAATAGCCCGTGCCGAAGTCGTCCAGCGCCAGCCGCACGCCCAGCGCCTTCAGCTTGCCGAGCAGGTCCCGGGCCAAATCGATGTCGCCCACCAGCGCGCTTTCGGTGATCTCCAGCTCAAGGCGGTGCGCCGGCAGCCCCGTCTCAACCAGGATGGACTGCACGATCGCCGGCAAACCGCGGTCGCGCAACTGGAACGGCGACAGGTTGCAGGCGACGAACGTGTCGGACGGCCATGCGGCGGCGGCCCGGCAGGCCCGGCGCAGCAGGCCCTCGGTCAGCAATCCGATCAGGCCGGCATCCTCGGCGACGGGGATGAACTCGGCGGGCGGGACGATGCCGCGGGTGGGATGCGGCCAGCGCGCCAGCATCTCGAAGCCGATCAGGCGCCCGGTCGCCATGCTGACCAGCGGCTGGAAATGCGGACGCAGGATGTCATGGGCCACGGCCTGGCGCAGCTCGCCTTCCAGCAGCGCGCGTTTCTGGATATGGGTGTCGAGGCCGGGGTCGAAGAAATGGAAACGGCCGCGCCCGTCGGCCTTGGCCCGGTAGAGCGCCACGTCGGCGCGGCAAACCAAGGCGTCGGCGTCCCCCTCCTGCGCCCGCGCGAGCGCGATGCCGATGCTGACGCCGACCTGCGCCACAAGCCCGTCCGGGAGTGCGAACGGCTGTCCCAGCACGGCGATGGTCCGCCGGGCGAGCTGCGCCGCCTCCTCATTGGCCGGATCGGACGGGTTGGCGGCGTCCAGCGGGACAACCAGCGCGAACTCGTCTCCGCCGAGGCGGGCGATGGTGCTGCCGGCGCCTGCGGCGTTGCGGAGCCGGGCCGCCACGAGCTGCAGGAGGTGGTCGCCGGCGGGGTGGCCGTGCGCGTCGTTCACCCCCTTGAAGCGGTCGAGGTCGCACAGCAGCAGCGCAACCGCGCCGCCGCTCCGATCCGCCCGCGCCAGGGCCGTCCGCAACTGCTCGTACAGGCCGCGCCGGTTGGGCAGGCCGGTCAGGGCGTCGGTGCGCGCCACGGCCTCCGTCGCGGCCAGGGCGGCCCGCAGCCGCGCACGTCCTTTGAGGGCGAAGACGGCGACAACAAGGAATATCGCGCTCAGCCCAAGCCCCGACGTTTCCATCCAGGCGCGGTCGTGGAGGGCCTTGGCGCGGGCCGTGGCGAGGGTTTCGAGATCCTGGCCGAAGGCTTCGATCCCCGAGGCATAGACAGCCTGGAGGTAGGCGAATTCCGGGCTGTCGAGCAGCGCCTGCGCGCCGTCGCGGTCGCCCTCGGCGAGGCGCGCAAAGGCTGCCCGCTCCATCGCAGCGAGGTCGCTGTTCGCTTCCTCCATGGTTTGCGTAAGCGTCGAGCCGACCTCCGGCGTTGCGAGCGCGACCGCCTCCGCAATGGCCGCCGCGAGCTTCGGCCCGGCCTCGTCGAAGCGGGCCCTCCATCGCGGCTCGCCGGACAGCACCGCCATGCGGGCCGACATCGTGCGCCACTCGTCGAAATAAGCGAAGGTGCCGCGCAGCTCGGCGACGCGCACCGCCCGCTCCCCTGCCAGCCGCATCTCCGCGCGGGTTCCCGTCCCGGTCCAGTTCAGCCACAGCAGCATGCCGAGTGCGGCGGCCAGGGCCAGCGCGGAACCCCAGCGGCCCAGCCACTGCCGGCAGGGTTCGGGCATCCCAAGTGCAGATATCCGGCGCAGGAGCGGCATGCCGACACCATACGCCACATGTCTTAATAAGGTGTTTCGAGATATGTCAGTGGCGGATCACCGGAGCCGCCGAAGTTCCATCACCTGAAACGCCAGCAGGATCGGCACGCCCAGCGCCAGGTCGCGGGCGCGGCGCAGCAGGGACACGCCCAGCGCCATGTCGGGCGGCACGCCGAAGGCGGCGCCCAGGCCGACATAGCCGGCCTCCTGCACGCCCGCCGAGCCGGGCACGACAAAGGCGGCGGCGACCAGCGCGTCCAGCAGCGCCTCCAGCGCCAGGACCGGCAGCAGCCCGGCGTCCCAGTTCAGCAGCCGCAGGCTGATCCAGGTGCCAAGCCCGGTGCCGAACCAGCCAAGCAGGTGCAGCGTGCCGGCCAGCAGCAGGCGGCGCGGGCTGCCGTACAGCCGGGTCAGCTCCGCCTGCACATGGTCGAGGCCGCCCTGCCCGCGGAACCACTCGCCCCCCAGCCGCCCGCCCAACCCGCGCAGCGCCCGTGCGATCGTCGGGCGGCCCCGCCAGGCCAGCACCGCCCCCAGCCCCACGATGGTCAAGGCGGCACCGGCCGGCGCCAAGAGCGGCGACCCCGGCCACAGCAGAAGCAGCGCCAACAGGCCGAACACGCTGAACAGGAACTGCCCGGCCAGTTCCGCCGTGACATCGACCACGGTTCCCGCCGCAGCCAGGGGCCACGCGACCCCGCCCACCGCGACCGCCCGCGCGCCGAGCACGTAGCCGCCTATTGGGGAGAACGGCAGGCACGTCGTCGCGGCGTCCCGCACCATGCGCCCCCACACCAGCACCCCCGGGCGCACCCCGGGCAGCGTGGCGGACCAGGCCAGCCCCAGCACGAGGAACAGCACGCCCTGCCACAGCGACAGCAGCGCAAAGCCCCGCCACCCCACCGAAAGCACGGTGTCCAGCACCTGCCCCGCGTCGAACCACGCCACCAGCAGCGCGGACACGCCCACCCCCGCGAGCGCCAGCAGAAGGGTCAAGCGTTTCATGCGCAAGCAGCCTGCAAAGGAAGCCGGGGGCACTACACCCGCCCGGCCCGTCCGGCTATAGACCATGACTCGCCATCCCAGGAGTTCCCGTGTCCCCCACCCAGCCTACGCTCGTCACCGGCGCCACGGGGTTCGTTGGGTCCGCAGTCGCCCGCGCCCTGCGCGACCGCGGCCACCGCCTGCGTCTCCTGGTGCGGTCCGGCAGCGACCGGCGCAACGTCGCAGGCCTGGGGGCGGAGCTGGTGGAGGGCGACCTGCGCGACCCGGCGTCGCTCGCGGCGGCGGTCGCCGGATGCCGCTTTGTCGTGCACGTCGCCGCCGATTACCGGCTTTGGGTGCCCGACCCGGCGCCGATGCTGGCCGCCAACGTGGATGGCACCCGCGCCCTGTTGCTCGCCGCCGCCGCCGCCGGGGCGGAGCGCATCGTGTATTGCAGCAGCGTCGCCGCCCTCGGCCTGGTGGGCGACGGCACGCCGGGCACGGAAGACACGCCGGTCCACCTTGAAGGCATCGTGGGCGCGTATAAGCGCTCGAAGTACCTGGCCGAGCAGGCGGTGCGCGACCTGGTGCGCGAGCAGGCAGTTCCGGTGGTGATCGTGAACCCGTCCACCCCCGTCGGCCCCCGCGACATCAAGCCGACGCCGACCGGCAAGATGGTGCTGGACGCCGCCGCCGGGCGGATGCCGGCCTATGTCGATACCGGGCTGAACATCGTGCACGTGGACGACGTGGCGGCCGGGCACGTCCTGGCGCTGGAGCGCGGGCGGATCGGGGAGGCCTATATCCTGGGCGGGCATGACCTCGGCATGCCGGAGGTGCTCGCGATGGTGGATGACGTGATGGGCCGCCCGACGCCGCGCCGCGCCCGGCTGCCGCACGGGCTGCTGTGGCCGGTGGCGCTCGGGATGGAGGGCGCGGCCCGGGCCTTCGGCATCGAGCCGCTGGTGACGCGGGAGATGCTGGCGATGGCGAAGAAGCGCATGTTTTTCAGCACGGCCAAGGCGGTCGCTGAACTCGGGTACGCCCCCCGTCCGGCGCGGCAGGCGGTGGCGGACGCGGTGGCCTGGTTCCGCGGCGCCGGGTGGCTGCCGGCATGACGGCGCTTGCTGTTTTGGCGCTGCTCGCCTGGGCATACCTGCTGACGCTGCATGGCCGGTTCTGGCAGGCCGGCCCGGCGCTGGCACCCGTGCGCCCGGCGGCGCTCCCCGACGTGGACGTTGTCATCCCCGCACGGGACGAGGCGGAGGGCATCGGCGACGCGCTGCGCTCCCTGCTGGCGCAGGACTACCCCGGGCGGTTGCGGGTGGTCGTGGTGGACGACGCCAGCGGTGATGGCACCGGGGCCATCGCGCGCAGCGTCATCGACCCTGGCCTGGCCGAGCCGCGCCTCCTGGTGCTTGACGGCAAGCCGCGCCCGCCGGGCTGGAGCGGCAAGCTGTGGGCGGTGTCCCAAGGGGTCGCGCGCACGACGGCCGGGCTGGTGCTGCTGACCGACGCCGACATCGTGCACGACCCGGCGCACGTCGCGACCCTCGTGGACAAGGCCGAGCGGGACGGCCTGGATCTGGTGTCCGAGATGGTCGAGCTGCGCTGCGCCAGTTGGGCGGAGCGCGCGCTGGTGCCGGCCTTCGTGTTCTTCTTCCAACTGCTTTACCCCTTCGCTTCCGTGAACGACCCGGCGCGCGGCACGGCGGCGGCGGCGGGCGGCACCGTGCTGCTGCGCCGCCGGGCGCTGGACCGCATCGGGGGCGTCGAAGCGGTGCGCGGCGCGTTGATCGACGACGTGGCGCTGGCGGCGGCGGTGAAGCGCGGCGGGCGCATCTGGCTCGGCCACAGCCGCCTGGCGCGCAGCGTGCGGCCCTACCCCGGCGCCGCCGACGTGTGGCGCATGGTGGCGCGGACCGCTTACGTGCAGCTGCGGTTCTCGCCCCTGATCCTGCTCGGCACCGTGGGAGGCCTGGCGTTGGTGTGGTTGGCGCCGCCGTTGCTGGCGCTGTTCGGGCACGGGGCGGCGCGGGCGATGGGGGCGTTGGCCTGGGCCGGGTCAATGGCGTCGTTCCTGCCGACGCTGCGACGGTTCCGGCAGTCGCCGCTTTGGGCCTTGGCGCTGCCGGGCATCGCCTGCTTCTATTTGGCTGCAACGGTCGGCTCCGCCATCGACCACCATTGGGGCCGGGGCGTGGTGTGGAAGCGCCGGGCCTACGGAGGGGTTGGCGCGTGAGCGCGGCCATCCATTCCGTCGAAAGCTGGTCCGGCAAGGACCGCGGCGACGAGAACTTCCCGGTCGGCTCCGCGCTGATCCGCCCGGCGCTGCGCCCGCATGTCCACGCCTTTTACGCCTTTGCCCGCAACGCCGACGACATTGCCGACAGTCCGGTGCTGGAGCCGGCGGACAAGGTAGCCCGGCTGGACCGCATGGAGGCGGTGCTGCTCGGCCGGGCGGACGGCGGCTCGCCGAGCGGCGTTTCACTGCGCGGGAGCCTCGCGCAGACCGGCGTGACCCCACGCCACGCCCAGGACCTGCTGGCCGCGTTCCGCCAGGATGCCAGCAAGCGCCGCTATGCCAGTTGGGAGGAGCTGCACGACTACTGCCGCCTGTCCGCCATGCCGGTCGGACGCCATGTGCTGGACCTGCACGGGGAAGACCCGGCGACCCACGCCCCGTCCGACCCGCTCTGTGCCGCGCTCCAGGTGCTGAACCACTTGCAGGACGGTTCCAAGGACCTGGCGGCGCTCGACCGCTGCTATCTCCCGCAGGACATGCTGGCCGCGGCCGGCAGCGGCGTTTCCGACCTTTCGGGGCCGGCGGAAACGCCGGGGCTGCGGGCGGTGTTCACGGGGCTGCTCGACCACGTTGACCAACTGAACGCCGAGGCCGCGGACCTGCCGCGCCAAACGCGCGACCGCCGTTTGCGGATAGAGGTCGCCGTTATCCTGGGGCTGTCCCAGCGGCTGGCCCGGCGCCTGCGCCGTGGCGATCCGGTGGCGGGCCGGGTCAAGCTGCGGAAATCGGATGCGGTTCTCAGCCTGCTCGCGGCGCTGCGATGGGCGGCATGACCCCGCTCGGCGCCGCGGCCTCCGACCTGCAGGAAGTGGAGGCGCTGGTGCGGCGCGCCGGCACCTCGTTCCACCGCGGCATGAAGGTGCTGGCGGCGGACCGGCGCGCGGCGATGTACGCGATCTATGCCTTTTGCCGCATGGTGGACGACGTGGCGGACGAGCCGGGACCGCCAGGGGAGAAGATCGCTGGCCTGGCGGCGTGGCGCGGCCGGATCGCCGGGCTGTATGCCGGGCGCGCGGAAAACGCCGCAGGGCGCACGGAGGATGCCGTGACCCGCGTGCTGCTGCCAGCCGTGCAGCGCTACGCGCTGCGCCAGGACGACTTCCTGGCGGTGATCGACGGCATGCAGATGGACGCGGAAAACGTCATCGTCGCGCCGGAGCTGGCCGAGCTGGACCTGTATTGCGACCGAGTCGCCGCCGCGGTCGGCCGCCTGTCGGTCCGTGCCTTCGGCGATGCGTCCCCTGCCGCCGACCAAGTGGCCTGGCACCTGGGCCGCGCCCTGCAACTGACCAACATCCTGCGCGACGTGGCGGAGGACGCGGGGCGCGGGCGGCTCTACATGCCGCGGGAATGGCTGCGCGAGGCCGGCGTGCCCGCGGACCCGGCGGCGGCGCTGCGCCATCCGGGCCTGCCCACCGTGTGCGCCCGCATGGCGGCGGACGCGCGCCGGCATTTCACCGAGGCCCACGCCGCCATGCGCCGCTGTGCCCCCCGCGCCATGCGCCCGGCGCGGCTCATGGGCGCGTCCTATGCCGCCCTGCTGCACCGGCTGGAGCGCCGCGGCTGGACGCGGCTGGAGCATCCGGTGCGGGTGCCGAAGTGGCAGAAGCTGCTGATCGCCCTCAGATACGCGGCATGACCCCGCCTTCGCACGTCCACGTCATCGGCGCCGGCCTCGCCGGGCTGTCCGCCGCGATGGCGCTGGTGGAACGCGGGGTGCGCGTCACGGTGCACGAGGCCGGGCCGGCCGCCGGGGGCCGCTGCCGCTCCTACTTCGACCGCGAGCTGGGCTGCCGGCTGGACAACGGCAACCACCTGCTGCTGTCCGGCAACCGCGGCGCGTATGCTTTCCTGGACCGGGTGGGCGCACGCGGCACCATGGCCGGGCCGGGCGCGCCGGTGTTCCCCTTCATGGATCTCGCCAACGGCGAGCGTTGGACCGTGCGCCCGAGTCGGGGCCGGTTGCCCTGGTGGCTGCTCAGCCGACACCGCCGGGTGCCCGGCGCGCGCTTGCGGGAGTTCCTGCCGGTTGCAATGCTCCGGCGCCGTGGCCCGGATGCCACAGTGGCCGGCGTGCTGCGGCCCAATTCACAGCCCGGCGAGCTGTACCGCCGCCTGTTGGAGCCGCTCGCGGTCGCGGCGCTGAACACCCCGCCGGACGCGGCCAGCGCCACGTTGCTGGGCGCCGTGGTGGAGGAGAGCCTGGCGCTGGGTGGCGCCGCCTGCATCCCAGCTTTTCCGCGCGACGGGCTGTCCGAGAGCTTCATCGACCCGGCGGTGGCCTGGCTCGCCGCCCGCGGCGCGGAGGTGCGGCTTGGCCGACGGATCGGCGGCCTTGGCTTCACGGACGGCCGGGCGGCGGCGATTGGCGATCAGGTGGTGGCGGAGGGCGAGGCGGTGGTCGTCGCGGTCCCGGCCTCCGTCGCTGCCGCGCTGGTGCCGGGATTGGTGGTGCCGGACCGGTTCGAGGCCATCCTGAACGTGCATTTCCGCTGCGACGCCGACCCGGGGGAGGCCGGGTTCACCGGGCTGATCGGCGGCAC
>CAXTUO010000143.1:0-7727 GCA_964247175.1 uncultured Acetobacteraceae bacterium
CCCCGCGACCGGCGCCTGGACCATCGCCGCCACAACACCGCTCAGCAAGGACGCCAACACCCTCACCGCCACCAGCACCGACCAGGCCGGCAACACCTCCGTCGCCTCCGCTCCGCTCAAGCTCACCCTGGACACCGCGGCGCCTGCAGTCACCGCGGTTCTGGCGCACGACACCGGTGCTTCCGCCACCGACGGGATCACCGCCGACCCCACCCTGACCGGCACCGGCGACCCCGGCGCCACTGTCACCCTCACCGAAGGCAGGACTGTTCTCGGCGCCGCCGCCGCCGACCCCACCACCGGCGCTTGGAGCTTCACCCCAACCCTCCCCGACGGCCCGCACAGCGTGGTCGCCAGCGAAACTGACGCCGCCGGCAATACCGCGTCGGCCACCGCCAGCTTCACCCTGCTCGCCACCGCCCCCGCGGCGCCAACCGGCCTGGCGCTGCTGCCCGCCTCTGACAGCGGCACGCCCGGCGACGGCCTCACCAACGTCGCCCGGCCCACCCTCACCGGCACCGCCGAGCCCGGCAGCAGCGTCATCCTCTACGACGGCACAACCGCCATCGGCACCGCCACCGCGGACGCCCACGGCCTGTGGTCCATCGCCTCCAGCACCCTGGCCCCAGGTGCGCACACCCTGACCGCCATCGCCCTCAACGCCGCCGGCAAAGCCTCCGATGCGTCGCAGCCCTTTGCGCTCACCATCCGCACGGCAGCCCCCGCCATTGCTGCCCTCACGGCGACGCCCAGCGCCGCGGGACCGCTCAAGGCCGGACGCACGATCAGCTTTGCCCTGGCTCCCGACGCCCCCGTCACGGTCAGCACCGACGGCGGCCGACCCAGCCTCGCCCTCAGCGACGGCGGCACGGCCGACTACATGGGCCAGGACAGCAGCGGCGCCCTGCTGTTCACCGCAACCGTGGCCGCCGGGCAGAACAGCGCCGACCTCAAGGTCATCGGCCTCGCCCTCGGCGGCGCGGCGGTCACCGACGCCGCCGGCAATCCGCTGGACCCCGCCGCCCTGTCCGACCTCGCCGGCAGCGACACCGGCCTGGTGATCGACACCACCGCGCCCGCCGCGCCGCGCGCCCTTGCGCTCACCCCGGCCACCGACACCGGCCGGTCGCAAACCGACGGCATCACGCGCGACCCGGCCCCCTCCGTCACCGGCACCGCTGCGGCCGGCAGCACCGTCACCCTCTACAACGGCCCCACCCGGCTCGGCACCGCGACCGCGGGGACAAACGGCGCCTGGTTCATCGCCACCGGCCCGCTGCCGGACCACACCTACCAGCTCACCGCAACCGCCACCGACGCCGCCGGCAACGCTTCCGCCTTGTCCCGGCCCGCCACGCTCACCATCGACACCGCAACCCCCGCCGTCACCGCGGCGGCCGTGGACAACCCCGCCTACCCCGTGACGCACGCCCAAATGCTCGCGGGCGGCGGCGACGCAAGCGCCACGGTCACGATCAGCGAAGCCGGCACGGTTGTCGGCACCGCCCAGGCCGGCGCGGACGGACGCTGGAGCTTCGACCCGTCGGGCCTGAGGCCGGGCGCCCACACCCTCACGGCCTCGGAGACGAACGCCGCCGGCACCCTGGGCCGCGCGCCCGCGGTCGCCCTCACCGTGCCCGACCCGCGCTTCGACGTGACGAACGTCACCACCGCCACCTCGGGATCGTTCACCGGAAGCGACTACACCGGCCCCGTGAGCTACCTGCAGGCCGAGTACGCCTACACCGGCTCGGACAACGTCGTCCTCGGCGCCAGGGTGGCCAACGTGTTCCTCGTGTCCGGCGCCGGCGAGGACGCGCTGGCCGCCAAGGCCGGCAGCAACGTGCTGGACGGCGGCACCGGCTCGAGCTGGCTCGTGGGCGCCGACGGCACGGACGGCGGCACGGACACGTTCCTCGTGGACGGCCGCGACGGCCGGAGCACCTGGGACACGCTGGTGAACTTCCACCCCGGCGACATGCTCACGCTGTGGGGCTACAACGGCGCGACGAGCAGCCTGAACTGGTCGGACAACCAGGGCGCCGCAGGCTACCACGGCGCCACGCTGCACGCCGACTTCGGCAACTCGGGCGTTTCCGCCCTTGTCACCTTTGCCGGCCTCACCGCCAACAGCGCGCAGTTCGCCACCAGCACAGGCAGCAGCGGCGGCGTTTCCTATCTCGCCGTCACGCGCACTACCTGACCAGCGATGGCCGGCCGTCGTCCGGCAAACCCGGACACCGCCGCCCGATGCCGCACCGCGTCTCGCTGCAACACCATGTCCCGCACACCTTTTTCGCAGATCGGCGGTCAATCGAACGCTCCTTGAGCAGGCGCTTGCTGAATCAGCGATGCCGATCCGCCGCAAGAGGGTGGGTAATTACGGTGAGCTTGCGTCGCCACGGCGGTTTGGCCGATTTGCGCCCATGCCGACCATGCCGCCGCACCTGCGCCAGCCGCGAAACTGGGCATCTGCGGCCGGCGAAATGGAAAGGCTGCTGGGAGTCAGGCACGTTCGACCGGGCCGGGCTTGCCGGGTTGTGCCGCGAAGCCCGCCTGTCGAGAATGGGCCATGGAAGCAACCCCTGAGACAGTTCGCCAGGTGCTCCGGTCCTGGCTGGCGACCGAGGTGCTGACGCCGCAGGTCACACGCAACGGCTGGAGCGGCCTTGCCGCGGAGAAGCAAGGGCAGCAGCGCAACAGGGAGAGTGTCGTCGAGGACGATCCCGGGCTGTGGGCGCAGCCTGGCGACGACGACCTGCCGCCCTGGCCGCTTCGCGCGGAGCCGGCCGGACCGGGTGCCGACCAGGGTTGCCCGTCGGAGGGCGCCGCCGAGGGCCAGCCAAGGCGGTCCAGGCCTTGGTACCTGGTGATCCTGGGAGCACTGCCGGCCAGAGAGGCCTTCGCCCAACTGGACGCGGCCTTTGCTGACCAGGCGGACGAGGACGAGACCGACCGCCGCACCCGGGGGCACGTGGTTGCGGCCTGTGCGGTGCTGGACGAGTGGGGCGTGCTGGTTGCTGACACCCTGGCCATCGCCAGCTTCGCTTGGGGGCTGGGGCACATGGTGTCCGGCGGCGCGGCAGCGGAGCTGGCCGGGTGGGACGATCACGAGCAGGACCTCAAGGAGCGTTTCGGCAGCATCCTGACGCCGATGGATGCCGGCGGCATCCCCCGGTCGCTGACGTGGCGCGACCTGCGGGCCGTGTCGTGCGAGCTGGCCCAGGCGTTGGGCGTGCCGCCCGGGTTGTGGCTCCCGACGCCCTGCGCGATCCGGATGGTGCGGGAGAACCCGCCCAGGGCTGAGATCCTGTCCAGCTTCCTGCTGCCCGACCTCGGGCGGGTGCTGCGGGACGCGGATGGCCTGCCCGACGCGGCGGCGGCCTACCTCGGCTTGCGTCCGCCAGCCCGGCCCTGGGATGCGCTGACCAACCGCGTGCAGCTGGCGTCCCAGCTGCAGCCGGCGCTGTTCCCCCTTGGCCGCTGGCCCGGCCCGGGGCTGCACCCGCTGACCCTGCTGCAGCAAGGGGCGGTCAACGCCATCGTTCGCGATCTCGGCCACACCGGCATTGCCGCGGTGAACGGCCCGCCAGGCACAGGCAAGACCACCCTGCTGCGCGACATCGTGGCGCACGTGGTGGTGTCGCGGGCTGAACGGCTCGCAGCACTGGACGACCCGAATAGGGGGCTGTCCGGCCTCGACCTGATGGACTTCGCGGTCGTGGTGGCCAGCAGCAACAACGTCGCGGTGGAGAACGTTTCCCTGGAGCTTCCAGTCCGCGGCAAGGCGCTGGACCGCTCGCTCTGGCATGACGAGGGCCTGGCGTATTTCGCCCACACCGCCGACGCCGTGCTGGGCATCCCGCCGGCCGCACCGGACGAGGAGCACGCCTGGGGGTTGATGGCGGCCCGGCTGGGCAGGGCCGACAACCGCCGGGCGTTCTTCAAGCAGTTCTGGTGGGACGCCGACTGGGGGCTGAACGACTGGCTGAACCTGGTGGCCTGGCCTGACGCGCCCCAGAACCGCAGCAAGCCGCTGGGCAAGCTTGCCCAGCTCGACCCCCCGCCCCGCTCGCCCGAGACCTTGGCCCAGTGGCGCACGGCGCGCGACAGCTTTCGCCAAGCCCTCGCCGGCTGCCGCCGGCTCCGTGACGGGTTGACCGCCCTTAACGAGGCCGGTTCCCGGTTGGCGGCGATGGAAGCCCGACTGCCCGCGGCCGAGGAGCGGCTGCAGGTTGCTGAGCGGGACCTGGCCTCGGCGGCACGGGCAACCGCCATGGCACAAGCCGATCATGAGGCGCACCGCCAGCAGCAGGCAACCGAGGTGAGCAAGCTGGCGGCGCTGTCATCGGTGGCACCCTTCCGGCTGGCCAAGCTGTTCCGCACCCGGGCCTGGCAGGCGCACGAGGCCGGCCTGCGGGGACAGGTCGAGCGGTTGGATGCGGCCCAGGACGCCGCGGCGGCAGCTGCGACCCGATTGGCCGAGGCGAGTGCGGAGGAAAAGCGCCATGCCGCCGAACAGCGGGATGCGCTGGCAGACCGTGACGCGCTTCGCGCCGACGCGGCCCAGCTTGCCTTGCTGCTGGAACAGGGCCGGTCGGAGACGGACGGCGCCCTGCCGGGTCCCGGCTTCTGGGCCCTTCCCGATGCCGAACTGCAGCGCGCGGCGCCCTGGAACGGCGGCGCGTTCCGGGCCGCACGGGACCAGCTTTTCGTCGCCGCCGTCCGGTTGCACCGCGCGTTCATCGTGGCGGCGGCGCGCACGATCAAGCCATCGCTGAACACCGTCGCCAGGGCCGCGCAAGGCGGGCCGGATGCGCCCAAGCCGACCTTGGCCGATTGGGGTGCCTTCTTCCTCCTGGTGCCTGTCGTCTCGACAACCTTCGCTTCAATCGGACGCATGTTCCAAGGCGTGGGCGCAAGCGAGATCGGGTGGCTGCTGGTCGATGAGGCCGGGCAGGCGACCCCGCAGGCCGCCGTAGGCGCCATCTGGCGTGCCCGACGCGCCGTGGTGATCGGCGACCCGCTGCAGATCGAGCCGGTCGTCGCCACCCCGCCGCGCACAACGCGGCTGATCTTCACCGGCAACGGCGCCGACCCGGCGCATTGGGCAGCCCCGGCGCAGTCGGTCCAGACGCTGGCCGACCGCGCCAGCCCCATCCAGGGACGCTTCCGCATTGCCGATGGCGGGATCGGGCAGCCGGAGCGGGTCACGGGCATCCCGTTGCTGGTGCACCGCCGCTGCGAGCAGCCGATGTTCGCCCTCGCCAACCGCATCGCCTACGACGGACGCATGGTGTTCGCGACCCCCGGGGGCGCCTCGCCGATCCGCAGCCTGCTGGGCCCGTCGGCCTGGATCGACGTGGAGGCGCCGTCCACGGACAAGTGGGTCGAGGCCGAGGGCCGGCTGATCGCCTCCGCGCTGGCCCAGCTGTGCAGGGCACTACCGCAGCCGCCGGACATCTATGTCGTCTCCCCGTTCAGAGTGCCTGCATCCCGGCTCAGGGCGATGCTCCTGGACACCCAGGGCGTGCTGCCGGGATGGTCCCGGACCGACCGGCGGGACTGGATCGGGCACCGGGTGGGCACGGTGCACACGTTCCAGGGCAAGGAGGCCGAAGCGGTGATCCTGATGCTCGGCGCCGGGCAGGGCGCCAAGGCGGGCTCGCGGAGCTGGGCCGGCGCCACGCCGAACCTGCTCAACGTCGCCGCGACCCGGGCCAAGCGGGCGCTGTACGTGGTCGGCAACCGGACGGAGTGGCAGTCGGCCGGCGTGTTCACCGTCGCTGCGGAGGCGCTTGAGCCCCGGTCAGCGCGGGACTGGCTGGGTGCGGATCAGCTGACGCCGGCACAGTAGGCCGCCCTGCCCCGCCCCGCTCCTTTCTCGTCTGCAACAGCCGACCGCGGCCCGCCGGTGGAGGCACTCGCAGGGCTGGTCGAGCGGGTGACGTTTCACAATGCCGATAGCGGCTTCTGCGTGCTGCGCGTGAAGGCGCGCGGGCAGCGCGACCTGGTCACCGTCGTCGGGCATGCGGCCACCATCGCAGCCGGCGAATGGGTGCAGATGAGTGGCAGCTGGGTCAACGACCGCACCCATGGCCTGCAGTTCAAGGCCGCCTTCCTCAAGGCGAGCCCGCCGACCACGCTGGAGGGCATCGAGAAGTATCTCGGCTCCGGCATGATCCGCGGCATCGGCCCGGCCTACGCCACCAAGCTGGTGCGCGCGTTCGGGGAGACGGTGTTCGAGCTGATCGAGCAGGAGCCGGCCCGGTTGCGCGAGGTGACCGGCATCGGGCCCAAGCGCGCGGCCCGCATCGTCGCCGGCTGGGCCGAGCAGAAGGTGATCCGCGAGATCATGCTGTTCCTGCACGCCCACGGCGTGGGCACCTCGCGGGCGGTGCGGATCTACAAGACCTACGGCGCCGACGCCGTCCAGGTGATCACCGAGAACCCCTACCGCCTGGCCCGCGACATCCGCGGCATCGGCTTCCGCACCGCGGACCTCGTGGCGCAGAAGCTCGGCATCGAGCCCACGGCCACCATCCGGGTGCGCGCCGGCATCTTCTTTGCGCTGGCCGAGGCGACGGGAGAAGGCCATTGCGGCCTGCCGGCGGAGGAGCTGACCAGCCTGGCAGACAAGCTGCTCGAGGTGCCGGCCGAGCTGATTAAGGCCGCTTTGGCGCTGGAGCTGGAGGCGGGCGACGTCGTGGCCGACACGCTGGAAGGACGGCGTTGCGTGTTCCTGGCGGGCCTTTACCGGGCCGAGCGGGCTATCGCCGGACGGCTGCGCTCCCTGGCGCAAGGGATGCCGCCCTGGCCGCGGATCGACGCCGACAAGGCCATCCCCTGGGTGGAAGGCCGGACAGGGCTGGCCCTGGCCGAGAGCCAACGGGAGGCACTACGCCTGGCGCTGGCGTCGAAGGTGCTGGTGATCACCGGCGGCCCGGGCGTGGGCAAGACCACCCTGGTCAACTCGGTCCTCAAGGTGATCGGGGCCAAGCGGGTCGAGCTGGCGCTGTGCGCGCCCACGGGACGGGCGGCCAAGCGCCTGTCGGAAAGCACCGGCCTGGAAGCCAGGACCATCCACCGGCTGCTGGAAACCGATCCCAAGACGGGCGGCTTCAAGCGCGGCGAGGCGCACCCGCTGGACTGCCGCCTGCTGGTGGTGGACGAGACCTCCATGGTGGACGTGCCGTTGATGCGCGCCCTGCTCAACGCCCTGCCGGACGAGGCGGCGCTGCTGCTGGTGGGCGACGCCGACCAGCTGCCCTCCGTCGGGCCCGGCCAGGTGCTGGCCGACATCATCGGCTCCGGCGCCGTGCCGGTGGTGCGGCTGACGGAGGTGTTCCGCCAGGCTGCCGAGAGCCAGGTCATCGTCAACGCGCACCGGATCAACGGGGGCCGGATGCCGGAGCTGGAGGCCAAGGAAGGATCGGACTTCTTCTTCGTGGACGCGGCCGACCCGGAGGCAGGCGTACGCAAGCTCCTGGCCGTGGTCGGCCAGCGGATCCCCGGCCGGTTCGGGCTCGACCCGGTGCGCGACGTGCAGGTGCTGTGCCCGATGAACCGGGGCGGCTTGGGCGCCCGCTCGTTCAACATCGCCCTGCAGGAAGCGCTGAACCCGCCCGGGGCGCTGCGAGTGGAGCGGTTCGGTTGGACCTTCTGCCCGGGAGACAAGGTGATGCAGGTGGCCAACAACTACGAGCGCGACGTGTTCAACGGCGACC
>CAXTUO010000144.1:0-7726 GCA_964247175.1 uncultured Acetobacteraceae bacterium
GTGGTGAAGGTGAAGCCGGGCTACGCCCGCAACTTCCTGCTGCCGCAGAAAAAGGCGCTCCGGGCCAACAAGGCCAACCTCGCGGCCTTCGAGGGCCAGCGCGCCCAGCTTGAAGCGCAGAACCTGAAGCGCCGCGAGGAAGCCGAGCGGCTGTCGGAGCGGATGGCCGGGCTGTCGGTGGTCATCATCCGGCAGGCGGGGGAAAGCGGCTCGCTATACGGGTCGGTGTCGGCGCGCGACATCTCCGACGCCACCACGGCGGCGGGGCTGACGATCAACCGGAACCAGGTGGTGCTCGACCAGCCTATCAAGTCGCTGGGCTTGACGCCTGTGAGGCTGGTGCTGCACCCGGAGGTCAGCCTGCCGATCACGGTCAACGTCGCCCGCAGCACCGAGGAGGCCGAGAAGCAGGCCCGCGGCGAGCAGGTCGGCCTGGCCGGCGAGGACGAGGTGGAGCCGGACGAGATGCTGGAGTTCGGCGCCGCCCTGGCGGAGGCGGGCGGGGACCGCGACCGCGACCGCCAGTGATCCGACGCCCGTAAGATAAACCTGACGCCCTCTACGACGCCGGCCCTTTCCTGTCGGAAAGAGGCCGGCGTCATCGTTTGTGAACCGGGCCGTTTCGGAGCAGGCTGCAACGGATGATCTTGCGCACCATCCTGGACGGCCTCATCCGGCGCTTCCTGGTCATCGGCAGCCTTTCGGTCCGCTACCCCGACGGGCACACCTCCTTCCACGAAGGGCCGCAGCCCGGCCCCGGCGTCGCCTTCCATGTGTCCGGCTGGCAAGCGGTCCGCCGCATGGCGACCAACCCGGCGCTGGCCTTCGGCGAGGGCTACATGGACGGTGCGATCATCCCCGTTGATTGCAGCATCTACGACGCGCTTGACCTGCTGCTGGCCAACATCGCGGCGGGCGGGCGGCAGCCGGTGATGGCGGCGCACGCCCTGCTGGGGGCCGCGGTGAAGCGTTGGGCGCAGTTCAACCCGGTCCGCCGGGCCGCGCGCAACGCGGCGCACCATTACGACCTGAACGGCCGGCTCTATGCCCTGCTGCTGGACGACGACCGCCAGTATTCCTGCGCCTACTTCCGCACCGGGGGGGAAACGCTGGAGGAGGCGCAGGCGGCGAAGAAGCGGCACATCGCCGCGAAGCTCTGCCTCCGCCCGGGCCTGCACGTGCTGGACATCGGCTGCGGCTGGGGCGGCCTGGCGCTGACGCTGGCGCGGGAGCACGGGGTTCGCGTCACCGGCATCACCTTGTCGCAGGAACAGCTCGCCACCGCCCGCACCCGGGCGCAGGAGGCGGGCCTTGCCGACCGGGTGCGGTTCGAGCTGCTGGACTACAGGGCGCTTCGCGGCACCTTTGACCGCATCGTCTCGGTCGGCATGTTCGAGCATGTGGGCATCAACCACTACCGGCGCTTCTTCCAGGCCCTGCGCCGCAGCCTGGCGCCGGACGGGGTGGCGCTGATCCACGCCATCGGGCGCAGCCACGGCCCGGCCGTCACCAACCCTTGGCTCGCCAAGTACATCTTCCCCGGCGGCTACTCCCCGGCGCTCAGCGAGGTGATGCCCGCCGTCGAGCGGTCCGGGCTGGTCGCCACCGACATCGAGGTGCTGCGCCTGCATTACGCGGAAACCCTGCGCCATTGGCGGCGGCGCCTGTCGGCCCGGCACGACGCGGTCGCCGCGCTGTATGATGAGCGGTTCTGCCGCATGTTCGAGTTCTACCTGTCCGGCGCGGAGCTCGCCTTCCGGCACAAGGGGCACATGGTCTGGCAGATGCAGCTGGCCCGGCGGCCGGACGCCGTGCCGCTCACCCGGGACTACATCACGGAAGCCGAGAACCGGGTGGCGCGCGTACCACAACCGGTATGATCTCCGTCGCGGCCCCAGAGTTGTCCCCCTGATCCACAGATATCCACAGGGTCATCACCCTGCCCCACGCCCCCGGGTTGGGCTAGGATGCAGGCCACATGAACAGCATCGACCCGCCGCTGCTTGGCCTTTCACAACGCCATCCCCCGTCCAACGACCGGGCGGAAATGGCGCTGCTCGGCGCGCTGCTGGCCAACAACAAGGCCTATGAGCGGATCAGCGAGTTCCTGGCGCCGGAGCACTTCGTCGATCCCGTGCACGGCCGCATCTATCAGGCCATCGTGCGGCGGGTGGAAGCCGGGCAGCTCGCCGACGCGGTGACGCTGAAGGCGGAGTTCGAGCATTCGGGCCTGCTGGACGAAGTGGGCGGCACCAAGTACTTCGCGGAGCTGCTGACCTCCATGGTCGGCATCATCAACGCCGGCGAGTACGGCCGGGCCGTGCACGATGCCTGGCTGCGGCGCCAGTTGATCGACATCGGCGAGGTCGTCGTCAACAACGCCTTCGGCGCCGAGGCGGAGCTGGACGGGCGCCAGCAGATCGAGCTGGCGGAAAGCGCGCTGTTCCGCTTGGCGACCCAAGGCGGCAACGACGGCGGCTTCGTCACCTTCGAGCGCGCGCTGACCGACGCGATCCTGGGGGCGGAGCGGGCGTTCCGGCGGTCGGGCCACGTGAGCGGCCTTTCGACCGGCTTGCGCGACCTCGACAAGAAGACCGGCGGCCTGCACCCGTCCGACCTGATGATCCTGGCCGGGCGGCCCGGCATGGGGAAGACGGCGCTCGCCACCAAGATCGCCTTCGGCGCCGCGCACGCCTTGGTGCGGGAAGCACGGTCGGAGGACCCGAACGCCCTGCCGAAAGGCTCGGTCGCGGTGTTCAGCCTGGAGATGAGCGCCGAGCAGTTGGCGACGCGCCTGCTTGCGGAGGAAGCGCGGGTCAGCGGCGACCGCATCCGCCGGGGCGAGATCGGCCAAAAGGATTTCGACCGCTTCGTGCAGGTCAGCCGCGAGATCGCAGGCCTCCCGCTGCACATCGACGACACGCCGGCCATCACGCTGTCCGCGCTGCGCACCCGTTGCCGGCGGCTGAAGCGGACCAAGGGGCTGAGCCTGGTGGTGATCGACTACCTGCAGCTGATGCGCCCGAGCGTCGGCACCAAGCCGGAAAGCCGGGTGCTGGAGATCAGCCAGATCACCCAGGGCCTCAAGGCGATTGCCAAGGAGCTTGCGGTGCCGGTGCTGGCGCTGTCGCAATTGTCCCGCGCGGTGGAAAGCCGGGAAGACAAGCGCCCGCAGCTTTCCGACCTGCGGGAAAGCGGCACCATCGAGCAGGACGCCGACATGGTGCTGTTCGTGTATCGTGACGAGTACTACCTGCAGCAGCGCGCGCCCAAGCAGATGGCGTTTGACAGCGAGGACAAGTTCCAGTCCGCTTTGGACAAGTGGCAGCGCGACATGGAGCAGGTGCACAACAAGGCCGAAATCCTGATCGAGAAGCAGCGGCACGGCCCGACCGGCAAGATCGACGTGCTGTTCGAGGGCGAGTACACCCGCTTTGCCGACCTGGACGTGATCCACACGGGCGACGATTGATCCCGGCGGCAATCGTTGGGAAGGCCAGCGCCGGTGCCCTGCTGGACATCGACCTCCAAGCCATCGCCGACAACTGGGACAGGCTTTGCCGCGCCCACCCGTCCGGCCCAGTCGCGGCGGTGCTCAAGGCTGACGCTTACGGCCTGGGCGCCGTGCCCGTCGCGCAGCGCTTGTTCGCCGCCGGGTGCCGCCACGTGTTCACGGCGCATCTGAGCGAGGCGCAGGCGATCCGCCCCTTGCTGCCTGGCGCCATGCTGGCCGTGCTGAACGGCTTGTGGCCCGGCGACGCGCCCGCCTATGCCGAGGCGGGCATCGCGCCGGTGCTGGGGTCGCTCGCCGAGATCGAGGACTGGGCCGCCCACGCGCGGACGCTCGGCCGCCCCCTTCCGGCGCTGCTGCATGTGGATACCGGGATGAACCGCCTGGGCCTGCCGCCGGAGGAGGTGGACGTGCTGGCGGCGGAGCCGGGCCGGCTGGACGGGGTGCGGCTGCTCTACGTCATGACGCACCTGGTGTCCGCGGAGATGCCCGGCGATCCCGTCAACGCGCTGCAGCAGGACCGCTTCGCCCGGGCCTGCGCCCGGCTGCCCGCCGCGCCGCGCAGCCTGGCCAACTCCTCCGGCTGCTTCCTGGGTCCGGCATTCGGCTCCGACCTCGCCCGGCCCGGCGCCGCGCTGTTCGGCGTGAACCCGACGCCGGGGCGGCCCAACCCGATGCGGGCGGCGGTGCGGCTGCGGGCGCGCATCCTGCAGGTGCGCGACGTGCCACCGGGCGGGCGCGTCGGCTACAACGGCGTTTGGGTGGCTGGGCGGCCGAGCCGGATCGCCACGGTGTCGGTCGGCTACGCCGATGGCTACCCGCGCAGCCTCACCAGCCAGGCGGCGGCGTGTTTTGACGAACAGGTGGTCCCGCTGGTAGGGCGTGTCTCCATGGACCTATCGACCTTCGACATCACCGACGCGCCCGGCGCCACCGTGGGCAGTTGGCTGGACCTGATCGGCCCCGGCATGACGGTGGACGAGGTGGCGCGGCGGGCCGGCACCAACGGCTACGAGATCCTGACGCAGCTTGGGGCGCGCTACCGCCGGACCTATCTCGGGGCATGATCGCTCCCTTGGATGCGGTGGCGGCCGTTGGGCGCGGCACGCTTGGGGCTGTGCGCGCGACGGGGGCGGTGGCGCTGTTCGGCGCGGCGGGCCTGTCCCATTTGCTGCGCCCGCCGTTCTACGGCCGGATGTTCCTGCTCGCCTTGATCGAGTTCAGCTATTTCAGCCTGCCGGTCGTGGCGCTGACGGCGGTGTTCTCCGGCGCGGTGATCGCGCTGCAGTCCTTCACCGGGTTTTCCCGCTTCGGCGCGGAAAGCGCCATCGCGGGCATCGTCGTGCTGTCCGTGGTGCGGGAGCTCGGCCCGGTGCTGGCCGGGCTGATGGTGGCAGGCCGGGTGGGTGCGGCGATGGCGGCGGAACTCGGCACGATGCGGGTCACGGACCAGATCGACGCGCTCGGCACGCTGTCCACCAACCCCATGAAGTACCTGGTGGCGCCGCGCCTGCTGGCGGGGGTGATCGCGGTGCCGCTGCTGGTGGTGGTGGCGGACATCCTTGGCGTCGCGGGCGGGTTCTTGGTCAGCACCGTGAAGCTCGGGTTCAACCCGTCGGGGTATCTCGCCAGCACGTTCAACATTCTCACGACGGGAGACGTGGTGGCGGGCTTGGCCAAGGCGGCGACGTTCGGCTTCCTGATCGCGCTGATGGGCTGCTACCACGGCTACAACAGCAAGGGCGGCGCGCAGGGCGTAGGGTCCGCGACCACCAGCGCCGTGGTCGCCGCCAGCATCCTGATCCTGGCGTTCGACTACGTGCTGACCGAACTGTTCTTCGCCCGATGAGCGCACCCCCCGTCAGCGACCCCAAGATCCGCATCCGCGGGCTGACCAAGGCGTTCGGGACCAAGACGGTGCTGGACGGCATCGACCTGGACGTGGCGGCCGGCACGTCGATGGTGGTGATCGGCGGCTCCGGCAGCGGCAAGTCGGTGCTGCTGAAGTGCATCCTCGGCCTGATCGAGCCGGACGCCGGCAGCATCGAAATCGACGGGCGCGACGTGCTGCGCCTGCCGCGTCAGGAGCGGGAGCAGGTGAACGCCCGCATCGGCATGCTGTTCCAGGCCGGCGCCCTGTTCGACAGCCTGACGGTGTGGGAGAACGTCGCCTTCGGCCTCCTGGCCCAGCACAAGGCGGCCCGTGCCGAGGCCAGACAGAAAGCCGGTGCGATCCTGACGCAGGTGGGCCTTGACCCCAGCGTCGGCGACCTGTCTCCGGCGGAGCTGTCGGGCGGGATGCAGAAACGCGTGGGCCTGGCGCGCGCCATCGCGGCCCAGCCGGACATCCTGTTCTTCGACGAGCCGACGACCGGCCTCGATCCGATCATGGGCGCGGTGATCGACGGGCTGATCGTGGACTGCGTGAAGCGCCTGGGCAGCACGGCGGTCGCGATCACGCACGACATGGCGAGCGCTGTGCGCATCGGCGACCGCGCGGCGATGCTGTTCCGCGGCAAGCTGGTCTGGCAAGGGCCGGCGGCGGACCTGCTGCACAGCGGCAACCCCATGGTGGACCAGTTCACCCACGGACGGCGGGAAGGGCCGATCCAGATGGAGTTGCGGCGGTGATCCGGGGTATGCTGCGGCGATGAGGTACGATGAGATTGTCAGGACGGCCCGGGAGATCGTTGGTCGTCACCCGCTGCCGGACTTCGTGACCGGGTTTGACGTGCTGTTGGGCGAGTTCGACGGCGATCCCGCCATGTGGATCGTGTTCAAGACGCTTCCCGAGCCGCCCGGCTGGAATCCCGAAGTCGAGCGTCGCGTCCCCTTGATGGGCGCCTTGACGGACGCGGTGGAGCCGGACCTCCTGGATGCGTTCGAGGACCGGTTCCCGTATTTCCGGTTCGAGACGGACCGCGAGATGAAGCCGGCCGCGGAGTGACTCACGCGGCTGACCTGGTCCGGCACGCCAGGGTGCTGATCATGGAGATCGGCGCCCAGCCGGCGAGCGTTCCCGACGAGGTCATCGCCCGCCGGGCGTTGTCGTCCGCGTACTACGGGCTGTTCCATCGCTTGACCACGGCCGGCGCCGCGCCTTTTGTGCTGGGCGGCGACGCCCTTCGGTTCCAGGCCGCGCGGGCGTTCAATCATGCCGCCATGCGCAAGGTTTGCGATGCTTATGTTCGGTCGCCCGAACGCCCGTTTCCGCCAAGCCTGGAGCAACTCAACCCCAGCAAGCCCGATCCTCGGCTCATCGGGGTCGCCCGCGCATTCGCACGCTTGCAGGAAGGACGCTACGCTGCGGACTACGATCTGTCCGCCGCGATCCAGACCGCCGATGCGGCGAGGCTCGTCGGCCTCGCCGAAACCGCCCTCGCCGACTTCGACGCCATCCAGTCCCTCCCGGAAACCACCACCTTCCTCGCCGCCCTGCTGCTCGCCGACCGCTGGACCCGGCGTGGCTAAGCCCGTTGCGCGCTACGTCTGCCAGAACTGCGGCGCCGTGTATCCCAAATGGGCCGGGCGCTGCGACGCCTGCGGCGAGTGGAACACGCTGGTGGAGGAAACCGTGGAAGCCCGGCCCGGCCCCGTCGGCCGCGCCAGCACCGGGCGGCGCGTCACGTTCGTCGGCCTGCAAGGCAGCACCGCCCCGCCGCCGCGCGCCAACACCGGCATCGCCGAGCTTGACCGCGTGCTGGGCGGCGGGCTGGTGCCGGCTTCCGCCGTCTTGGTCGGCGGCGATCCCGGCATCGGCAAATCCACCCTGATGCTGCAAGCGGCGGCGACGCTGGCGCGGGCCGGGCGCCGGGTCATGTACATCTCGGGCGAGGAATCCATCGACCAGGTGCGCCTGCGCGCGCAGCGGCTCGGCCTCGCGGACGCGGCGCTGGAACTCGCCAGCGCCATCAACGTGCGCGACATCGCCGCCACCCTGGAAGGGGAGCGCGACCTGGCGCTGGTGGTAATCGACAGCATCCAGACCATGTGGCTCGACGCCATCGAAAGCGCGCCCGGCACCGTCGCCCAGGTGCGCGCCACCAGCTTCGAGCTGATCCGGCTCGCGAAGTCGCGCGGCTTCTCCCTCGTGCTGGTCGGTCACGTCACCAAGGAGGGCGCGCTGGCCGGCCCGCGCGTCTTGGAGCACATGGTCGATGCCGTGCTGTACTTCGAAGGCGACCGCGGCCACCAGTTCCGCATCCTGCGCGCGGT
>CAXTUO010000145.1:0-7722 GCA_964247175.1 uncultured Acetobacteraceae bacterium
GAATGGGAGATCGCGGACAGCGGCGTGATGGACGCCGGACACTTCGACGTGTCGGTGGAGTGGGCAAAGGCCGGGCCGGACGACCTCCTGTGGCAGATCACTGCCCGCAACCATGGCCCGGCCGCGGCGCCGCTGCACCTCCTGCCGCATTTCTGGGCGCGCAACCAGTGGTCCTGGGACAGCAGCCGCCCGCGCCCCCTGTTGCGCGCCATGCCGGACGGGTCGTTGCTGGCGGAGCGCCAGGGCTGGCGCAGCCGGCGCTTCACGGTGGAAGGCGGGCATCCCCTGCTGTTCTGCGAGAACGAGACCAACGTCAACCGCCTGTATGGCGCGCGGGCCCCCGGGCCGTTCAAGGACGGGATCAACGACTACGTGGTGAACGGCCTCGCTGGCGCCGTTGCGTCCGGTGGCCAGGGCACCAAGGCGGCGGCCCATGCCGTCTTCACCGTCCCCGCGGGCGAATCCGTGCAGCTCCGCGTCCGGCTGCGGCCCGATGTGGAGCCGGAGGCGCCCGGCGGCTTCGACGCCATCCTGCGGGCCAGGCGGGACGAGGCGGACGAGTACCATGCGGCGCTGGCCGCGGGGATCACCGACCCTGATGCGCGCCGGGTGCATCGCCAGGCCGTCGCCGGGCTGCTGTGGACCAAGCAGTTCTATCACCTGGACGTGCCGCTCTGGCTGGACGGCGATCCCACCCCGCCGCCGCCGCCGCCGGAACGCAAGCTGGGCCGCGACCGGGACTGGCGGCACCTGAACGCCGCCGAGGTGATGTCCATGCCGGACACCTGGGAGTATCCCTGGTTCGCGGCGTGGGACCTGGCGTTCCAGGCCGTCGCCTTCGTGCCCGTGGACCCGCGCTTCGCCAAGGACCAGCTCCTGTTGCTGACGCGCGAATGGTACATGCACCCGAACGGCCAGCTTCCCGCCTATGAATGGGCGTTCGGCGACGTGAACCCCCCGGTGCATGCCTGGGCGGTGCTGCGGGTGTTCCAGATGGACCGCGAGCTGACCGGCGTGCCCGACCGGGTTTTCCTGCGGAGCTGCCTGCACAAGCTGCTGCTGAACTTCACCTGGTGGGTCAACCGCAAGGACGTGACGGGGCGCAACATCTTCGCCGGCGGCTTCCTGGGCCTCGACAACATCACCATCTTCGACCGCTCGCACCCGCTGCCGACCGGCGGCACGATCGACCAGTCGGACGGCACCGCGTGGATGGCGATGTTCACCCTCAACCTGCTGCGCATCGCGCTGGAGCTTGCGCTCGAGGACCGCGCCTACGAACCGCTTGCCACCAAGTTCTTCGAGCACTTCCTGTACATCGCCGAGGCCATGACCAACGCCGGCGGCATCGGCCTGTGGGACGAGCAGGACCAGTTCTATTACGACGTGCTGCGGCTGCCGGAGGGGACGGTGATCCCGCTGCGCGTGCGCTCGGTGGTGGGGCTGATCCCGCTGTTCGCCGTGGAGGTGATCGGCCGGCGGGCGATCAACGAGCTGCCGGAGTTCCGCGAGCGGATGCAGTTCATGCTGCTGAACCGCCCGGACCTCGCGTCGCTGATCTCCCGCTGGACGGAGGAGGGCGAGGGCGAGCGGCACCTGCTCTCGCTGCTGCGCGGCCACCGGGTCAAGCGGCTGCTGCGGCGCATGCTGGACGAGGCGGAGTTCCTGTCGCCCTACGGCGTGCGGGCGCTGTCCAAGGCGCACAAGGACCACCCCTACGTGCTGGAGCATGGCGGCGCGCGGTTCAGCATCGGCTACGAGCCGGGCGAGGGATCGACAACCGCGTTCGGCGGCAACTCCAACTGGCGGGGGCCGGTGTGGATGCCGATCAACATCCTGCTGATCGACAGCCTGCGCGAGTTCCACCGCTACTACGGCGAGGATTTCCGGGTGGAATGCCCGACGGGCAGCGGCAGCTACCGCTCGCTGGAAGAGGTCGCGGACATGCTGAGCCGTCGCCTCACCGGGCTGTTCCTGAAAGATGCGGACGGCAAGCGGCCGATGCACGGGGATGACGGGCTGTCGCAGACGGACCCGCATTTCCGCGACAACATCCTGTTCCACGAATATTTCCACGGCGACACCGGGCGCGGCCTCGGCGCGTCGCACCAGACAGGGTGGACCGGGTGCGTGGCGCTGCTGCTCAGCCCGGAGAACAGCCCGTGGCGGCAGTTCAACGCCGGGCTACCGGGCGCCAGGCCGCGTCGGTCCTGGGCGCCGCAGGCCACGGCGTCGGAACGCGGATGACGCGGGCGGTGCCGTCGCGACACCTGTAACCAGGCCCTGGGCCTCGGGCCGGCAAGGAGCCACCGGGCGGATGTCATGGCCCGACGCCGGAACCCCGGCGCACGGCAAACCCGGCTCGGATCACTCCCTTCCAGCGCGGCGTGGACACCGGTCTCGCCGCACGGCCAAAATCCGCCCGGATGATCCGCGGCTCTCCCCCTACCCAGGCGCAAGCAGGCGTTGTAACAAAACTGTCACAAACCCGGCGGCGCGGGGCAGGTCCGCAACGGGGGCATCAGCCATCCGCGCCGGGGCCGGGCCAGGATGGAGGCGACGGCAAGGTGGAACAGGCAGGGTTGAACGCACAAGCATGACGAAAGCACCCAAGAAGCGGCAGCGGCGTTCCCCTGTGGCGAAGCCGGGCGGTGCCCCGTCTGCGGCCGGGCATGAGGACCAGCCCGCGCGCCCGGCCGATGCAGCCGCCCCGGTGCAGGCCGGCATGGAGGCAAGGCCGCGCCCGGCAAAGCCGCTGCCGGCTGGAACGCCCAAGAAGGCGAAGGGCGGCAAGGCGCCGAAGAAGCGGAAGCAGCGTGCCCCGGCCCCGGAGCCGTCAGGTATTCCAGGCGCACTCAGGCATGAAGACCGGCTCGCCCGCCTGGCCGAGGCGGTGCAAGCGGTGCGCGCCGGCGAACACGTCAGCCCGCGCACGGCGAAGCTGCTGGGCGGCGGGGTGCCTAAGATGGCACAGAAGCTGATGGAGGAGGCCGCCGAAACGGCGATCGACGCGGTGCGGGATGAGCGGACCGGGTTCGTGAACGAGAGCGCGGACCTGCTTTACAACCTCGTCGTGCTGTGGTCCGCCCTCGGCGTGGCGCCGGACGAGGTGTGGGCCGAGATGGACCGGCGGGAGGCTCTGCTCGGCATGGCGGAGAAGCTGCCCAAGGCGGACGACGCCGGGTAAGCAGGCGCCGGCGCAAGCACCGTCCCCAACCCTTTCCAAGCCCCGGAGGCTCCAGCGTGACCCCCTGCCAACCCGTCCCGACCTGTTCCATCGCGGCGACCCCGTGTTAAACCCGCCGCGTTCCAACGTCCTGCTCCGCGCGTTCCGTTCCTTGATGCCGCGCGACGAGAAGTTCATCGAGCGGTTCTGCGCGCATTCGCGGCTGATCGTGCCGGCCGCCGAGGCGTTCCGCGCCTTGATGTCCGGCGACGGCCGGGCCGAGCAGCACGCGGCCGAGATCAGCCGGCTGGAGGAAGCCGCCGACCAGGTCACGCGGGACACCGTGCTGGCGATCCACCGCACCTTCGTGACCCCGTTCGACCGGTCGCAGATCCTGGACCTGATCACCGCGCTCGACGACACCATCGACCTGATGAAGGACACCGGGCGGCGCATGGTACGCTACGGCGTCGCCTTCACGCCGGAGATGGAGGGCATGGCCGACTGCGCCGTGCGGGCGGCGACCGCCTTGCGCGACGGCATGCCGCTGCTGGGCGCCATCGGCCAAAGCGTGGACCGGCTGAACACGATGTCGGTCGCGGTGCGGCGCATCGAGGGCGAGGCGGACGAGCTGATGGACCGCGGCCTGCGCACCCTGTTCGCCGGCGACAGCTCGCCGGGCCATAAGCTGACGGTGGAGAAGGTTTATGACCTTGTGGAGGCCGTGGTGGACCGCTGCGAGGACGTGGTGGACGTGATCGACGGCATCGTCGTCGAGCAGGTCTGAGGACGCCCGGCCATGACGCACGCCCCCCATGAGCCACGCCCTGTGAGCCACGCCCTGTGAGCCACACTCTCGTCGGCACGCCCGTGCTGGCCGGCCTGATCGCGGTCGCCTTGCTGTTCGACTTCCTCAACGGCCTGCACGACAGCGCCAACTCCATCGCGACCGTGGTCGCCACCCGGGTCTTGCGGCCCTTCACCGCCGTGCTGTGGGCGGCGTTCTTCAACTTCATCGCCTTCACCGTGTTCGGCCTGCACGTCGCGGCGACCATCAGCAGCGGCGTGGTGGACGCCGGCATCGTCGATCCCGCGGTCATCTTCGGCGCCTTGTCCGGCGCGATCGTCTGGAACGTCATCACCTGGCGCCTCGGCATCCCGTCCAGCAGCAGCCATGCGCTGGTCGGCGGCCTGGTGGGGGCGGCGGTCGCCAAGGCGGGCTGGTCGGCGGTGATCTGGCACGGCCTCGGCACCATCGGCTCGGCCATCGTGCTGTCGCCGGTGACGGGGCTGGTGCTGGCGATGGCGCTGGTGCTGGCCGTCTCGTGGCTTGCGGTCCGCGCCACGCCGTTTGCGGTGGACCGGCGGTTCCGCGTGCTGCAGTTCGTGTCGTCGTCGCTTCTGAGCCTGGCCCACGGCGGCAACGACGCGCAGAAGACGATGGGGATCATCACCGTGCTGCTGTATTCGCAAGGGCGGCTCGCCGGCGGCTTCCAGGTGCCGTTCTGGGTGGTGCTGAGCTGCCAGGCCGCCATGGCGCTCGGCACGCTGTGCGGCGGCTGGCGCATCGTCCGCACGGTGGGCTCGCGCATCACGCACCTCACCCCCATGCAGGGCTTCTGCGCCGAGACGGGCGGGGCCATGGCGCTGTTCGGCGCGACCTGGCTCGGCGTGCCCGTGTCCACGACGCACACGATCACCGGGTCCATCGTGGGCGTCGGCGCGGCCCGGCGAGCGTCCGCCGTCCGTTGGGGCGTAGCCCGCAGCATCGTGGTCGCCTGGGGCATCACGCTGCCGGCCTCCGGGCTGGTGGCGGCGCTGTGCTACCGGATCGGAGCGGTGTTCATGCCGTGACCCCGATGGCGAATGCCGCTTTCACCGACGTGCGGTCCCGGCCATGGCCTGCTAGCCGGCACCGATCGGGCTTGCCGCAACGCCGGGCCGCGGCCCCCGCTCGCCCAGCACCAGCCAGACGATGACAACGGCCGTGATGTCGAGGACGCTGAGGCAGGCGAACAGCGGCTCGAAGCCGACCGTGGAGGCAAGCTGGCCGATCACGAGGGAGAAAATGGTGCCGCCCAGGTAGCCTGCCATGCCGCCGAAGCCGGTCGCGGTCGCGACCTCCTGCCGTTCGAAGGTGTCGGTCACGAGGGCGTACAGCAGGCTCGACAGCATCTGGTGGGCGAAGCCGCCGAGCGAGAACAGCAGGATCGCCGTGACCGGGCTGCTGGCCAAGCCGATCAGGCCCGGGCCGATCATGCACAGCGCGCCCACGCCGATGCCGGCGATGCGGGAGTTGACCAGGGTCATGCCGCGCTTGGCGAAGAACGGGCTGAGGTATCCGCCGACGATGCAGCCGAGGTCCGCGCCGAGGAAGGGCAGCCAGGCGAACAGCGCGAACTGCTTGATGTCCATGCCCCGCGTGCTGACCATGTACAGCGGTATCCAGAAGGAGAAGGTCTGCCAGGCCGGCTCCGTCAGGAACCGGGCCGCGGCGATGCCCCAGAACTTGCGCTTGCCCAGCACCGCCTTGACCGACGGGCGCGGCAGCGGCCCGGCAGGCTGCCCGGCGAGGATGTAGCTGCGCTCGTCCTCCCCCAGGCGCGGGTGCTTCTCGGGGTTGCGGTAGAGCACGACCCACAGCAGCGCGACGCCCATCGCCAGCGCGCCGGTCACGACAAAGGCGACCTGCCAGTTCCAGGTGACGCTCAGCCACACCACCAGTGGCGGCGTGATCATGGCGCCGACCGAGCTGCCGGTGTTGAACCAGCCCGTCGCGACCGAGCGCTCCTTCGGCGGGAACCACATCGTGGAAGTCTTGACGGCGGCCGGGATGGCCGCCGCCTCGGCCACGCCCAGCAGGCCGCGGAACAGCGCCATGCCCTGCCAACTGCCGGCAAAGGCGTGCAGCACGCAGGCCGTGCCCCAGAGCAGCGCAAAGATGAAGTAGCCGAAGCGGACGCCGATCCAGTCCGTGAACAGCCCGGCAACCGGCTGCATCAGGCTGTAGGCAATCTGGAACGCGGCGACGATGAAGGAATACTGCTCGGTCGTGAAGCCAAGCTCGGTCTTTAGCTGCGGCGCCAGGACGCCCAGGGTGTTGCGGTCGATGTAGTTGACCACGGTTCCCAGGGCGACCAGCACCAGGATGTACCAGCGCAGCCCACGGATTGCCTTCATGACGCTTCCTTTCCGTCCCATGTTCTTGCCGTGTGCCGGTGTTCCGGCTTCGTGTGTCCCGGTGTCGTGCAGCCGATGCTGGCGAGGCTGCCGCCTTGGAGCTTGCCGCCGTTTCAGGCCATGGCGTGGCCGGGCGCGCTCCGGCCCCGGATCAGGTCGGCGCCGCGTTCCGCGATCATCAGCGTCGTCGCGTAGGTGTTGGCCGAGGGCATCGCGGGCATGACCGAGGCGTCCACCACGCGCAACCCCTCCATCCCGTGCACCAGCAGCGTGTCGCCCACCACCGCGCCGGGATCGGTTGCCGGCCCCATGCGGGCGGTGCCGATCAGGTGGTAGCAGGTCGAGCCGTTGGCCCGCGCGAAGTCGAGCAGCTCATCGTCCGTGTTCACCTCCGGCCCGGGCAGCGTTTCCCGATCCACAAACGGCGCAAGCTCGGGCGTCGCCAGCAGGCGGCGGATCAGCCGGAGGCCGCCGAGCGTCATCCGGCGGTCCCCAGGGTCCGCCAGGTAGTTCGGCTGGATCACCGGATCGGTGAACGGGTCCGTGCTGCGGGCGCGCACGTGGCCGGTGCTTTCCGGGCGGTGCGGCCAGACCCCCGCGGTCATGCCGGGGTAGCCGTCCAGGATATAGGTCCGCCCCTGCTGGTAGCTGCCGGGCGTGAACACGCATTGCAGGTCCGGCGCGTCCAGCCCGTCCCAGGATTTCCAGAACACGTGCACCTGGGACGGCGCCGTGGCCAGGATGCTGGGGCGCCCGGCGGCCCAGCGCAGCACCTGGGCCGCCAGGCGCGGACCGCGCGACAGTTCGTTCAGCGTGACGGTGCCTGCCCGGGCCTTGGCCACGCAGCGGACGGCGTAGTGGTCCCGGAAGTTCTCGCCGACGCCGCGCAGCTCATGCACCACGGGGACGCCCAGCTCGCCCAGCAGCCCGGCCGCCCCGACGCCGGACACCTGCAAGAGCCGGGCGGTGTTCACCGTCCCCGCCGATAGGATGACCTCCCGCCGCGCCCGCACCTCGGCTGCCGGGCCGCCCTGCGTGCGGATGAAGCTGACGCCCACGGCCCGCTTGCCCTGGAACAGCACGGCGCGGGCGCGGGCGTCCGTCCGCACCTCCAAATTGGGCCGCTTGCGAGCGGGCCGGAGAAAGGCGCGTGCAGCGCTGACCCGGCGGCCACGCTCGATCACGCGCTGGAAATAGCCGACGCCGGCCTGGTCGCCGCTGTTGTAGTCGGGGTTGCGCGGGATGCCGGCGGCCACCGCGCCCGCGATGAAGGCCTCGCTCACCGGATGGATCCAGTCCATGTCGGTCACAGGGATGCCGCCCTCTCGCCCGCGCTTCGCCGGGTCGCCGAAGCCGACCCGGCGCTCGGTCCGGCG
>CAXTUO010000146.1:0-7719 GCA_964247175.1 uncultured Acetobacteraceae bacterium
AAGGCGGGCGTCCAGGGTCAGGTCGGGAGCAAGCTTCTTACGTCAGCCCACCCTGTGGCGCCACAGGCTACCTCCGTGCAACATGCTGACGCGGCGCCGGCCATATCGTCACCCAAGATGGAGGCTCCTTTGGATCGGATGGGTTTGCTCCCTGACGCGCGATCAGCGGCGGGATCGGAGGAAGACGCGCATGACGTTGGCGACGGCGACGACGGACGCGACCCGGTCGACGATCCTGCCCGCTTCGGTCGAAGGCACGTTCGCCGGCAGCATCGTCGTCAGCCCGGGAGCCATCGCCTCGCCGCCATAGCCGTCCGCATCCGTGACCCGGCCGCGGAAGATGAAGTAAACCGAAGCGGTGTAGGCCAGCGTCAGCGGCAGCACGATCACGCCGGCCCCCCAGAACATGAACGCCAGGCTGGCAGGCGGGGCCGCGGCTTGCTGGACCGTGATGGAGAACGGCACCATGTAGGGCAGGAACGACGCTGCCAGGGTGCCGAAGGCCGAGGCGAAGATCACCGCCCCGCAGGGGAACAGCACGCGGTCGTGCTGCCCCTTCCACGCCCAGCCGATCCCGACCGTGGCCAGCAGCCCGGCCAACGGAAACACCGCCAACTCGGGGCGGTCCACCCAGCGGTGCATCACCTGCAGATGCCGGTGCAGCGAGATGCCCAGCGACACCGTCAGGAACACCAGCAGCGCCACCGCCAGCGCCGGCAGGATGCGGTAGCCGAAATCCCGCAGGCGGCCGTCCGTCTTGCCCACCAGCCAGCACGACGCCATCAACGCGTAGCCGATGCACAGGCCCACGCCGCAGGCCAGCGCCAGCGGCTGCGCCCAGAAGAGCGGCCCGCCGGTGAACCGCTGCCCGTCGATCGGCAGCTCCGCCACGAACGCGCCCACCGTGACGCCCTGCACGAAGGTCGCCACGTACGACCCGGCGACGAACCCGGCATCCCACACCCGGCGCATGAACCGCCCGGCCTTGTAGCGAAACTCGAACGCCACGCCGCGCAGGATCAGGGACGCCAGCATCAGCAGGATCGGCAGGTAGAACGCCGAGATGGCGATGGAATAAACCAACGGGAACGCGCCGAACAGGATGGCCGCGGCGACCACCAGCCAGGTCTCGTTGCCGTCCCACACTGGGGAGATCGAGGCCAGCATGTGCCGCCTGGCCTGCTCGTCGGGGGCAAAGGGGAACAGCATCCCCACCCCCAGGTCGAACCCGTCCAGCAGCACGTAAAGCAGCAGCGACAGGCCCAGCGCGGCGGTCCAGAACTCGACCAACGCCGCTACTCCGCCGGAGTGGCGGAGGCGCCGCCGGGCAGCGGGCTGCCGCCGGGCACGGCCAGCGGGCGCTTGGCGTTGCTGGCGCCTTTGGGAACGGCGTTGACCGGGCCGGGGCCGGCGCGCAGCAGCACGTAGATGTAGAAGGCGCCGAACACGAAGATCAGGGCGTAGACCGAGCCGAACACCGCCAGGCTGGCGGCGACCTCGCCGCTCTGCAGCGTGGGCGTGACCGCGTCTGCGGTGCGCAGCTGGCCGAACACCGTCCATGGCTGGCGCCCGACCTCGGCCGTCAGCCAGCCGGTCAACGTGGCGACAAAGCCCAGCGGGAAGGAGAGAAAGGTGGGCCAGAGCAGCCAGCGCTTCCGTTCCAGGCTGCCGCGCCAGGCGAAGAAGCTGCCGCCCCAGGCCAGCGCCAGCATCACCAGCCCGCAGCCGACCATGATCCGGAAGGCGAAGAACGGGATCAGCACCGGCGGGCGGTCGGCCTTGGGGATCGAGGCAATGCCGACTTCCTTGGCCGTGAGGCTAGAGCTGTCGATCAGGCTGCCGAACGGCGCGGGCAGGCGCAGCTCGAACAGGTTGCGCTCGCGGTCCACGTCCGGCCAGGCGAACATCACCTCGCCGGCGGGCTGCTCGTCATGCCAGCGGCCCTCGATGGCGGCGATCTTGGACGGCTGCTTGGCCACCACGTAATCGCCGTTCAGGTGGCCGAAGAAGATCTGCGCCGGCACCAGCACGGTGGCCAGCCCAAGCCCCATGCGGAGCATCACGCCGGCCTCCTCGCGGTGCTTGCCGCGCAGCAGGTGCCAGGCCCCGGTCGCGGCCACGCAGAACGCCGTGGTGACGTAGGCGGCCAGGATCATGTGCGGGAAGCGCACCCACACCACGCCGTTGAAGATGATGCCCAGCCAGTCGGTCGGCACGAACAGGCCGTCGGCCGTGGTTTCGAACCCGGTCGGCCACTGCATCCAGCTGTTGTTCACCAGGATCCAGAAGGAGGACAGGCTGGTGCCGAACGCCACCAGCACCGCGCTGGCAAGGTACAGCGGGCGCGGCACCCGGCTGCGGCCGAAGATCAGCACGCCGAAGAACGACGCTTCGAGCGCGAAGGCGGTGAAGCTCTCATAGGCCAGCAGCGGACCCTGGATAGCGCCCGAGCGGCGCGACAGCTCGCTCCAGTTGCTGCCGAACTGGAAGGCCATGACGATGCCCGACACCACGCCCAAGCCGAAGGCCACGCCGAAGATCTTCAACCAGAACTCGAAGAGCGTGCGATAGACCTGCCTGCCGGTCGCGAGGTTCAGCCCTTCCAGCACCGCCAGCCAGGCCGCCAGCCCGATGGTGAAGGCCGGGAAGATGATGTGGAACGAGACGGTGAAGCCGAACTGGATGCGCGACAGCAGGATCGCGGTGACGTCGGGCGTCACCTCAGACGTTCTCGACCTGGAGGATGGGCGCAGTGTCCGCCCGGGTCTTGCGGCATGCTGCCGCGTCGGTTTTGAGGTCGATGCCGTAAGTCGGGATGACCTCCTTCAATCGCGGCAGCCAGGCGTCGTCCGTCAGCTCGTCGCCAAAGCACTTCTGCAGCACCTCAAGCGCGATGTAGGCGGCGGTGGACGCACCCGGCGAGGCGCCGAGCAGGGCCACGATCGACTTGTCCTCCGCCACCACCAGCTCCGTGCCGAACTCCAGCACGCCCGCCTCGTGCTTGAACCAGCCGGTGGTCTCGTGCGGCTTGATGGTCTGCACGCGCTGGCCGGCGACGTCTTCCTTCCAATCCTGCTTCCTCGCGTTCGGATAAAACTGCTTCAGCGTCGCGAACTGGTGGGACGAACTTTGCAGCACCTGGCCCACCAGGTACTCCGACAGGTCAACGTTGTCCCGCGCCACGTCCAGCAGCGGCACCAGATTGTGCGGGGTCAACGACTCGAACAGGTCGGTCAGCTTGCCGTGCTTGAGGAAGCGGGTGGAGAACCCTGCATACGGCCCGAATAGCACCGAGTGCCGGCCCTCCACGACGCGGGCGTCCAGGTGCGGCACCGACATCGGCGGCGAGCCGGAGGCGGCCTTGCCGTAGACCTTGACGTGGTGTTTCGATGCGATCTCCGGCACGTCGCAGCGCAGCCAGATGCCGCTGACTGGGAAGCCGCCATAGCCCTTGCCCTCCGGGATGTTCGACGCCTGCAGCAGCGGCAGCGAGCCGCCGCCGGCGCCGATGAACACGAACTTCGCCGAGACCGAGTGCTTCTCCCGCGTATGCGCGTGCTCCACCGTCACGCGCCAGCGCCCGTCCCCTTCGCGGTCCAGGCCGACGACCTGGCTGTGGTAATGGACGCCGAAACCGGGCTGGTCGGACAGGTGCTTGACCAGCAGGTGGGTCAGCGTGCCGTAGTCGACGTCCGTGCCGGTGACGATGCGGGTGGCGGCGAACGGCTCGCTGTCGTCGCGCCCATCCATGATCAGCGGCGCCCACTCGGCGATTTTCGCGCGGTCCTCGCTGTACTCCATGCCGCGGTAGCAATGGTTTGCGGACATCTCCTTGAACCGTGCCTGCAGGAAGGAGACGTTCTCTTTGCCCCACACGAAGCTCATATGCGGGCACGGGTTGATGAAGGCGCGTGGGTCGGGGATCGCGCCCTTCTTCACGAGATGCGCCCAAAGCTGGCGCGACAGGTCGAACTCGGTGTTCACTTCCAGTGCCTTGGAGATGTCGACGCTGCCGTCCTTGCGTTGCGGCGTGTAGTTCAGCTCGCAGTTCGCGGCGTGCCCGGTGCCGGCGTTGTTCCAGCCGCCGGAGCTTTCCTGCGCGCAGTCGTGCAGCGCCTCGAACATCGCGATGTCCAACGAGGGCTCCAGCTCCTTCAGCACGGTGCCGAAGGTGGCGCTCATGATCCCGGCGCCGATCAGCACGATGTCGGGGCGGTCGCTGTTGCTGCTGGGCATGGGTCAGGCCTTCTGAAAGGGAACGGCCGCGTCGTCGGCCAGGATCACGTAGGCGCGGCGCCACGGGTTGCCGTCGGTCAGGCGCCAACTGTGGCCGCTGCCGGTGGTGTCCTCGGCCAGCAGGATGTCGCCGGGGTGGATGACGAACGTCGCACCCGGGACCGTCTTGAACTCAAGCGTGCCGGAAAGGGTGATGACGAATTGCCGGGTCGGCGCCTGGTGCGGGGCGTAGGTGCCGCCCGACTTGGTTTCCCGATAGGAGATGCTGCTGACCACCGCCTTGTCGCTGAGCACGTCGCCCCGCTCGCCCCCGTCCTTCTTGGGCGACAGGTCGATCGTCCCTTCCTCGAACAGCGAGTTGCCGTCCTCGGCCGTCCAGATACGCACACACCGGATCATCACTTGCCTCCTTCGGGGATCAACTGGGCCTCGCCATTGCCGAAGGACCAGTCCTCCCGCTGCACCTCGACGAGGTTGATGGCCAGGTCTTCCCGGCGCAGCCCCACCGCGCGTTGCAAGCCGTCGGCAAGTGCGGCGTAGAAGCGCTGCTTCGTCGCCGCATCCCGGCCGGCATTCAGGAACACCTGCACCACCATCGCATCGGCGGACCGCGCGATGCCGAGGTAACCCGGGTCGATGGACAGCCCGGCCGGCGCATGTTCGGTGATGACCTGGAAGCGCTCGGCCTGCGGCACCCCCATCGTCGCGTGTAGTGCCTGGGTCACGGCGTCGCCGACGGCGACGGCGTAGCCGGCGGGCCTGCCCGCGGGCAGGTCGATACGGACCAGCGGCATGGCTACCGGAAGAAGCCGGACAGCGTGTTGGTGCGCGCGAGGTCGATCAGCTCGGTGCCGCGGCCGCTCATCACGGCCTTGGCGGCCCACAGGCTGAACCCGCCGACCTCTTTCAGCGTGATCTTCGGCGGCATCGCCAGCTCCGCGCGGTTGGTGACCACGTCCACCAGCGCCGGGCCGGGATGCGCGAGCGCGTCGCGCAACGCCGGCGCCAGCGCGGCCGGATCCTCCACGCGGGTGGCGTGCACGCCCATCACGCGGGCCATGGCGGCGAAGTCCGGGTTCTGCAGCTCCACGCCGGTTTCCAGGAACCCGGTCGCCTTCATCTCCAGCTCAACGAAGCCCAGCGCGCCGTTGTTGAAGATCACGACCTTCACCGGCAGCTTGAGCTGCACCAGCGAGATGAAGTCCCCCATCAGCATCGTGAAGCCGCCGTCGCCGGACAGCGAGATCACCTGACGCGCGCGGTCGACCAACTGGGCACCGATCGCCTGCGGCATGGCGTTGGCCATCGAGCCGTGGGCGAGCGAGCCGAGCATGCGGCGGCGGCCGTTCATCTTGAGGTAGCGCGCAGCCCAGACCGTGGGGGTGCCGACGTCGAAGGTGAACACCGCATCGTCGGCGGCGAGGTCGCTGACGGTCTTGGCCACGAATTGGGGGTGGATCGGCTCGTGCCCGGCTTCCCCGGACGCCAGCTCGTCTAGCCCCTCGCGCGCCTTGGCGTAATGGGCCAGGCTCGCGTCCAAGTGCGACCGATCCGCCTTGGCGGTTAGCCGCGGCAGCAGCGCCGCGATGGTGGCGCCGACGTCGCCCACCAGGCCAAGGTCGAGCTTGCAGCGCCGGCCGAGGTTCTCCGGCCGCAGATCGAGCTGGATGATGGTGGCGTCCGTCGGGAAGAACTGCCGGTAAGGAAAGTCCGTCCCCAGCATCAGCAGCGTGTCGCAATCCATCATGGCCTGGTAGCCGGACGAGAACCCGATCAGCCCGGTCATGCCCACGTCATAGGGATTGTCCCACTCGACGTGCTCCTTGCCGCCCAGCGCGTGGACGATCGGGCTTTTCAGCGCCTCAGCCAGCTGCATCAGGCCGGCATGCGACCCGGCGCAGCCCCGGCCGCAGAACAGCGTCACCTTCTTGCCTGCGTCCAGCAGCGCGGCCAGCTTGTCCAGCTCCGCCTCCGCTGGCCGCGCGACCGGCGCCGCCGGCAACAGCCCGGCGGCCGGCGACGCCCCACCCGGCGCCGCCAGCATCGCCACGTCGCCCGGGATGACCAGCACGGCCACGCCACGCTGCCCGATCGCCGCACGGATCGCGCTGTCGAGCATGCGCGGCATCTGCTCGGCCGAGGTGACGATCTCGCAGAAATGGCTGCATTCCTTGAACAGCTGCTGCGGGTGCGTTTCCTGGAAGTAGCCGGAGCCGATCTCCGCGGACGGGATCTGCGCCGCGATCGCCAGCACCGGCACCCGGGTGCGGTGCGCATCGAACAGCCCGTTGATCAGGTGCAGGTTCCCCGGCCCGCAGGACCCGGCGCACACCGCCAGCTGGCCAGTCACCTGCGCCTCGCCGCACGCAGCGAACGCTGCCGCCTCTTCGTGGCGCAGGTGCAGCCACTCGATGGAACCATCCCGCCGCATCGCGTCGGTGATGCCGTTCAGGCTGTCGCCCACCACCCCATAAACTCGCTCCACCCCGGCGCCCTTCAACGTCGAGACGATAAGGTCGGCAATCGTTCCATGCTTCATGACAACCTCGTTCGCTTGGGTTCCGCTCCAAAGGCCTTGGACAGGAGGACAAGGGAGCTCAGCCAGTGATGCCTGTCAGAACAATCATCTGGCGTGGCATCCGCCGTACGTCCAATATATGGATCGGCGCAGTTCGATATCGAAAACGGAATACCATGGATCTCCGGCACCTGCGTTGCTTTGTCGCGCCGGGAAAAGAACCACACTTCAACCGCGCGGCTGCGCGCCTCGGGACCGGGCAGCCGACGCTCAGCAGCCAGATCAAGAACTGGAGCAGGAGATCGGCACATCCTTGTTTCGGCACCCGTAGCGCAGCGCCAAGATGGCGGTTGCCCAGGCGCCTAGCCTTAGCTTCGACGATAGAGCTGTTTCTGCCGGCACGATGCTTTCCCCTGGAAGCGGTCAGTCCCACGGCGCGCATGACACGGAGCCAAGTTGCTTGGAACGCCTCGGTGTTCCCATGGAAAGCGGAGGCTAGGCCCAACCTCGCGTCCTGCTGCTTAACTGGTTTAAGACTTGGATCACGGAACCGTGAGGGTGCGTGCGCTCACGGCCACGCATTCGTGACGCCCAGGCTTTGCGCGATTGCGCGCAGCAGGCCGATGGAGGTCATGCTCACGACCACGCTCTCGGTCGTGCCGGCGATCTCCTGCTTCACGTCGATGACATCGCCGATGGCGTCCAACACCCGGTCCCTGGGCAGCACGCCTTCCTCCACGAGCAGCAGGAGCATGCGCTCGCACAGCATCAGGGCAGCCTGGCCGTGCGGGTCGGGATCATGTTCCATGGGTCGGCCTAGCACGGCGGCAGGCCCGCGTCGCCAAACCAGTTTAGTTTCCGGCGCCGGGCCTTTCCCGTGGCGGCGGGGGGCGACCGCTGCGATGTCAGCCGCATGACAAGTTTCCGTGCCGCTTTACGAAAGCTGACGCATCTCATTAAAGTGA
>CAXTUO010000147.1:0-7644 GCA_964247175.1 uncultured Acetobacteraceae bacterium
CGGTCAAGCCACCTCGCGCTTCGGCGCCTCGATCACCTCGCCCAGCCGCTTGCTCAGGAAGCGCGTCACCGCGAGTTCCCGCGCGGACAGCCCGGCGCCGTCATGCTCCAGCAAGTCGTCGGCCCTCGCCTTGAGGCCCTCCGCCAGGCTGCCGTCCAGGTAGCCCTCGAACACCGCCGGGTGGATGTAGCACTTGCGGCAGATCGCCGGCGTGTTGCCGAGCCGCTTGGCGACGCTCTCCACCGCCTCCACCAAGGCGCGCTTGGCTTTGGTCTTGGTGTCGTGCACCTCGGCCACCGCCAGCGCCTCCGCGGCGAGGTTGGTCGCAGCCCATGTCCGGAAGTCCTTGGCGGTGATCTCCTCTCCCGAGATCTCGCGCAAGTACTCGTTCACGTCGTCGGAGCCGACCCCGTGGGTGTCCCCGTCGTGATCGACGAACTGGAACAGGTCCTGCCCCGGCAGGTCGCGGCAGCGTTCCACGATCCGGGCCAGGCGGCGGTCGTCCAGGTCGATGTGGTGCTCGACGCCGTGCTTGCCGCGGAAGTCGAACGTCAGGTGCTTGCCCTTCACCCGGGCATGGCGGTTGCGGAGCGTCGTCAGGCCGAAGCTCTTGTTCTGTTGGGCATACTCCTCGTTGCCGACCCGCATCATGGTCTTTTCCAGCAGCGCCACGATGGCGGCCACCACCTTGCGCTTCGGCAGGCCGTGCAGCGCCAGGTCGCGCTGGACCTGCGCGCGGATCGTCGGCAGCACGCGGCCGAAGGTCAGCATCCTGCCGTACTTCGCCTCGTCCCGCACCTCGCGCCAGCGGGCGTGATAGCGGTACTGCTTGCGGCCCCGCGCGTCGCGGCCCACGGCCTGCAGGTGGCCCCGCGGGTCGCGGCAGATCCACACGTCCGTGTAGGCCGGCGGGATGGCGAGCTTGCGGATGCGGTCCAGCGTCCGCTCGTCGGTGATGCGGCTGCCGTCCGTGTCGAAGTAGGCGAAGCCCTCGCCGTCCACGGCGCGGCGGATGCCAGGCTTGCGGTCCGACACGTAGCGCAGACGGGCGGCGCGGGCGGCGGCTTCGGGATCGCTCAGGCTGTCGTCGTCATGCGGCATCGGTTTTCGCCCCGTTCGCCCGGCGGAACGGCCTGGCAGGGGCACAAACACCGCGGCGAAGCGCGGGTTTCGCGGAAAGCGGATGTGAACGAACCCGGTCCGCAATCCTACGTTGGGAGTTCATTGGTTGGAAAGGATGCGGAATGCAGTTGGATGCCGGACAGACCGTTTGGCGGCCCTTGGCGGCCGGGGACCGGCAAACGCTTTTGTGCTTTTCGCACCTGCGCTGGGCGTTCGTCTTCCAGCGCCCGCAACACCTTCTGACCCGCGCTGCCGCTTCCATGCGGGTCGTGTATTGGGAGGAGCCGGTCCCGAGCGAAGAAGCGGCGCCCCGCCTCCACACCCGCTTGTCCGACGAGGGCGTGCTGGTCGTGCAGCCCTACCTGCCCCATGGCTGCGACCCCGACGCGGCGCAGCGCCGCCTGCTCGACGCGATGCTGCGCGACGAGAAGATCTGCGATCCGATCCTGTGGTACTACACGCCGCAGGCGCTGACGTTCTCCGACCACCTGGAAGCGCGCGTCACGGTTTATGACTGCATGGACGAGCTGTCGGCCTTTGTCGGAGCCGACCCGGCCCTGCCGGCGCGCGAGCAGTCGCTGCTGCGCCGCGCCGACCTCGTGTTCACCGGCGGGCAAAGCCTGTTCGACGCGAAGCGCCGCGGCCACCACGACGTGCACCTGTTCCAGAGCGGCGTGGACGTGGCGCATTTCCGCCCGGCGCGGGACGGCCTGGCGGACCCGGACGACCAGCGCCGAATCCCGCGTCCCCGCGTCGGCTTCTACGGCGTGCTGGACGAGCGGCTGGACGCCGGCCTGCTCGCCGCCGTCGCCGACCTGCGCCCCGGCGTGCAGTTCGTGCTGATCGGCCCCACGGCGAAGATCGACCCCGGCGCCCTGCCGGCGCGGGCCAACCTGCACTACCTCGGCGCCAAGCCCTATGCCGCCTTGCCAGGCTACGTTTCGAACTGGCAGGTGGCCACCATGCCGTTCGCGATCAACGAGGCGACGCGGTTCATCAGCCCGACCAAGACGCCGGAGTACCTCGCCGCCGGGCTGCCGGTGGTGTCCACGCCCATTGCGGACGTGGTGCGGCAATACGGCGACTGCCCCGGCGTGCAGGTCGCCGGCACGCCGCAGGCGTTCGCGGCCTGCATCGACCAGGCACTGGCGCTCCCGACGGCGTCGTGGCAGCCGACGGCCGACGCCCTGCTGGCCGGCATGTCGTGGGACGGCATCTGGGCTGCCATGGCGGCGCTGATCGGCCGCGTGTTGGCCGAGGCGCCGCCGCCTGCGGCCGCCGTCCCCGCCTGACCGGGGCGCCGTCAGCCCCGGCCGTCTGGCCGGTTCGGTCAGCCTCGCCCGTCTGACCGTCCGGTCAGCCTCGCCCTATGAACGGCATCTGCGTCGCCATCACCGTGACGAACTGGATGTTCGCGTCGAGCGGCAGGCCCGCCATGTGCACCACCATGTCGGAAACGTGGCGCACGTCCATGCGCGGCTCGACCATCATCGAGCCGTTCGCCTGCGGCACGCCGGCGGCCATGCGCTCCGTCATCTCGGTGGCCGCGTTGCCGATGTCGATCTGGCTGCAGGCGATGTTGAATGGCCGCCCGTCCAATGAGAGCGACTTGGTCAGCCCGGTGATCGCGTGCTTGGTGGAGGTATAGGCGACCGAGCCGGGCCGCGGCGCGTGGGCGGAGATCGAGCCGTTGTTGATGATCCGCCCGCCCCCCGGCGACTGCCGCCGCATCAGGGCAAAGGCGTTGCGGGCGCACAGGAACGACCCCGTCAGGTTCACGCCGACCACCGCCATCCATTGCTCGACCGAAAGCTCGTCGATGGGCTTGGCCGGCGTCCCCATGCCAGCGTTGTTGAACAGCAGGTCCAGACGGCCATGGGCCTGCTCGACCTTCGCGAAGACGGCATCTACCGCCGCGGGCTGCGACACGTCGGCGGGCAGCACCATCGATTGCCCGGTCTCGCCGGCCGCTGCCGCCGTCGCCTCCAGCGCGTCCGCCCGGCGCCCGACCAGCGCAACGGTCCAGCCCGCCCGCATCAGCGCCACCGCCGAAGCGCGCCCCACGCCGCTGCCGGCGCCCGTCACCAGCGCGATCTTTCCCATGCCCGAAGCCTCCCTGTCCGTTGGCGCCCAGCCTGTCACGAAGCCGGGCGCCCGACCAGATCGGACGGGCGCACGCCGACCGATTGGCGGGACCCTCCTCCCGGCCGTAGGGTGCGGTCCCGAACAAGGACGGCCCCATGACGATCGACCTCCGCGATCCCTCCCAGCCCGCTTCCGCCGTGCGCGACGCGCTCGGCCTGTCGCCGCACCCGGAAGGCGGGCACTACCGCGAGGCGTGGCGCGACCGCCCGGCCGCGGGCGGGCGTGGCGCGGGCACGAGCATTCTGTTCCTCCTGGCGGAGGGGGAGCGGTCGCACTGGCACCGGGTTGACGCCGCCGAGATCTGGCTTTGGCAGGCCGGCGCGCCGCTGCTGCTCGGCATCGGCGCCGGGGCGGGCCAGCAGGCCGTGCGGCTCGGGCCTGGCCTGGCCAGCGGCGAGACGCTCCAGGCCGTGGTGCCGGCGCACGCCTGGCAGGACGCGCGCAGCCTGGGCGCCTGGAGCTTGGTCGGCTGCGTCGTCGCCCCGGCCTTCGAGTTCTCAGGCTTCGAGATGGCGCCCGCCGGGTGGTCGCCCCCTGCCGGCTAGGACCGGGGGAGGGTGATCTCGAAGCGCAGATGGCCGGACTTCACCGACTGCAGCAGGCTGTCGTACAGCTCCATGCCCGCATAGTCGTTGCTCGCCGTCAGCGTGATCTCCACCGAGGGGCCGTTACGCCGCAGGGCGACGCGGTAGCCGTTCGCCGCAGCCTGCGGCGCAGTGCCCGAGGCTTGAGTGGGCCGGGCCGATCCGTTGCGTTCGCCGTCGTGCTGCGTCACTTGCGGTATGCTCCAACCTCAGCCGGTGAAGAATGATTAAAGAAAAGTAACAGGGTTCAAACCACTATGCCAACAAAACTTGACGCGCCCGCCGCTTTGCAGGCTCCAGGCCGGTCATGGCGTTGGCGCGGACCGCTCGGGCACGCCGTCCTGAGCAGACGTTCGTGATGCTCAGGCCGCTTGCGGCTCCTCCTCTTTCAGCACCCGCTCGGTTTCCGGCGCCTCCAACTGCCAGGGCACCACCAGCACCGAGACATCCGGGCCGCCGTGGCGCAGCACCTGGGTGCGCAGCCGCTGGGCGCGGTGGGTGTGCAGCGCGGCTTCCCACCAGCGCCCGCCGGCCAGTTCGCTCAGCACCACGACGACGGGGCGCCCGGGGCAGCGCCGCTGCACCGCCTCCACTTCCCGCAGCAGGGGCGCCAGCACGCTGCGGTAGGGCGAGGATTCGATCACCAGCCCCGGCGCGGGCAGGCCGGCCGCCGTCGCGGGCTGTTGCACGAAGCGGGACCATTCCCCGCGCAGCCGGGTTTCGTGCTCGGCGGCGTCGGGTCCTTCCAGGTCGGTCAGGTGCAGCGCCACCACGTCCGGCGACAGGCGGGCGGCGACCTGCACGGCGCGCTGGGCCATGCGGTCCCAACGCTCCAACGGGATCACGGCGCAGGGCGGCGCGTGGTCGCGCAGGTCCATGCGCCGCCGGCTGCCGTCCAGCACCTGGCGCTCCAGGTCGCGGTAGTAGCGCCGGGTCAGCCGCAGCAGCAGGAAGGTGAGCGGGATGATGAGCAGGGTCAGCCACGCGCCTTCGGTGAACTTCGCGACCAGGATGATGGCGAGCGCCGTCCCGGTCGAAAGCGCCCCCAGCCCGTTGATCCCAAGGCGTGCCCGGTCGGCCTGCCCCCGGCCCTCGCGGTGCCAGTGCATCGCCATGCCGGCCTGGCTGAGCGTGAAGGACAGGAAGGCGCCCACGGCGAACAACGGGATCAGCCGGTCGGTGATGCCGCCGAACGCCAGGAGCAGCGCCCCGGCGCCGCCCGCGAGGAACAGCACCCCCACGGCATACACCAGCCGCCGCCCCGGCAGGGCGAAGGCCTTGGGGAGATAACCGTCATCCGCCACCTGGCGGCACAAACGGGGGAACCCGACGAAGCTGGTGTTGGCCGACAGGCACAGCACGGCCAGCACGCTGCCGACCGTGACGTAGTACACCCAGCCGCGCCCCCACACGGCGCCGACCAGCTGCGACAGGACGCTCTGGTAGCCGTCCGCCGTTTGGTCCATCGCCGTCACCCCGTAGCCGCGGGCCAGGTAAGCGATGCCGAGCAGCAGCAGCCCGAGCACCAGGGAGATGGCCGCAAGCGTGCCGCGGGCATTCTTCACCCTCGGGTCCTTGAAGGCGCCGACGCCGTTGCTCACCGCCTCCACCCCGGTCATCGCCGTGCACCCGGCGGCGAACGCGCGCAGCAGCAGCCACAAGGTCAGCGCCCCGGTGGCCTCTGCATGGCCCGGCAGCAGCTCCACGGGCTGCGGGTGGCCGCCGGCGGTCCAGGCTCCCCAGACGCCCGCGATCAGGATGAAGGCGAGGCTCGCGATGAACAGGTAGGTCGGCACCGCGAGCGCCAGGCCGGACTCCTTGGTGCCGCGCAGGTTGACCACGGTGATGGCCGCCAGCACGAGGAGGCACAGCGGAAGCGTGTACGGGTGCAGAACCGGCACGGCGGAGGTGAGCGCGCCGACGCCCGCGGAGATGCCCACGGCGACGTTCAGCATGTAGTCCACCATCAGCGCCGCCGCCGCCAGCAGCCCGGCGTCGTGCCCCAGGTTCTCCCGGGCCACCGTGTAAGACCCGCCGTTGCTCGGGTAGGCGGCGATGGTCTGCCAGTACGACAGGAACAGGATGGCGAGCAGCGCCAGGATGGCCCAGGTGATCGGCTGCACCGCCGCCAGCCCGGCGGTGCCGACGACCGCCAGCACCGTCAGCATCGCCTCCGGCCCGTAAGACGCCGAGCCGAGGCCGTCGAGGCCCATCGCGGGCACACCCTCGAACACGCCGATCTTGCGGCTTTCGGCCTCTCGGTTCGCCAGGCGGCGGCCGAGCAACAGGCTGGTCAGGGACATGCGGGCCTCATGGGACGAATCGTTGCGGCGGCGGTCGTCCGTGCCGAACGCGCCAGCCTGCGCGTTGGTTGACCCCGATCCGTTCCGTCAGTCAATGCGGGCGTAACGAAGGCGCCGGGCCAGCCAGCAGCCGACCTCCACACCCACGGCGCGGCCCGCCGCGTCGCGCCGGAACCCCAATGTCCAGTCGCCCGGCGGCGTGTGGTCCAGGGCGCGCGGGCAGGGCAGCGCCCACGCATCCGGCCCGACCGGCTCCAGCAGCTCCATGCGCCCCTGCCCCAGGAACCCCGAGAAGCCGCCATAGAGCACGCCCCCGGCATCGGCCACCGTCAGCTCCGCATCCAGCTCCGCGCAGCGGTAGCGGCCGGCCACGTCCGCGGCGATGTCTGGGGCGGGCGGGCCGGCGCAGGGGCGCAGGCAGGCGCTGTGGTTCTCCCCCGGACGGTCCATCCACAGCCCGCCCTCGCCGGGCCGCAGCCGGGTGCCGCCGCCGCGGCCCGCCGTGCCGTCCGGCTGCATCTCAAGCCGTTCGGCCGAATGGCCGTAGCGGAGCCGCACGCATCCGTCCGATGCCGCGTCGATGCGCGCGGCCAGCCCGGTTTCCGGCTCGATAAACGCGCCGAGCCAGTCCGGCATCGGCGCCGGGCTGCCGGGCGGCGGCCGATCCTGCCCCAGCACGGCGGCCAGCGCATCCGCCGCCGCGGCGCGGGCATCCGACAGGTGGTTGAACATGACGACGACCGAGACGCGCTCCGAAGGCACGTACATGCGGTGGCTGCGCCAGCCCCGCAGCGCGCCGCCGTGGCCGGTGGCGGGACGGCCTCCTTCGGTGGACCGGCCCAGGCCGAAGCCGTAGGCAGCCGGGGCGCCATCTGCGAAACCGACCGGAGCGGATAGCCGGCGGTACAGCCCCTCCGCATCGTCCCGCGTCATGTCGATGTGCCGCTCCCAGGCGATCATGTCGTCGAGGCAAGCGCCCAGCCCGGCGTCGCCGGTCCACAGGATGCGGTTCTCCGCCGGGCGGAAGCCGGATGCTTGGGTGCCCTCGTAGCCTTCCGTGCCGTCCGGCAGGGCGCGGGTGTCGGCGGCCAGGATCGCGCGCTCCATGCCGGACGGCTCGAAGATGCGGGTCCGCAGCAGCTCCGCGAAGCCGCGGCCCGTGCGCTCTTGCAGGATGTCCGACAGGATGCGGAAGTTCTGGTTCGCGTAGGAGTAGCGGCGGCCCGGCGCGAACTGCAGCGTCCGGGTGCCGGCGATCACCCGGGCGGCCTCCGTGTCGCCGAACGCGGACTCCGCCGGCGCGCCGTGCAGCATCGCCATCGCCCAGTAGTCGCGCAGGCCCGACTGGTTGTGGCACAAATGCAGCGCGCCGGGCCGCGCTTCTTCCAGCAGCGGCAAGCGCGCCCGCACGTCGCCGTCCAGCGCGGACGGGTCGGGAAAGGCGTCCAGCACCAGGGCGCAGGTGAACTGCTTGGTGACGGAGCACATGC
>CAXTUO010000148.1:0-7624 GCA_964247175.1 uncultured Acetobacteraceae bacterium
CGGCATGGCCGCGATCACGATCTGCTGCACCGGGAACGCATACAGGTACATGCCGTACGAGAGATCCCCGAACCGCCCGGCCCGTCGCACCACCGGCATCGACATGCGGCCGAAGCAGATCACCATGTAAGGCAACGTCACCCACTCAACCGGCAGGTTCCACCAACTGTACCAGCTCGCGACCATCCAGTTCAGCGTGTAGCCGAGCAGGGCGAAGTCGGCCCGGTAGAAGTTCGGCACCTTGTCGCCCAGCAAACGGTACAGCCCGCCCAGGAAGAAGAATGGCACCTGGACGAGCATGTACTTGACGTCGGTGTTGTAGAAAATGATGGTCGGGCCCTCGTAGCCGTAGAACAGCCACATGCCGGCGACGCCCGCAGCGATCCCGCCGGTCCCGAGCACCCACAGCCGCGGCCGAAGCGGCAGCAAAGCCAGCAGCGGCACCGTCAGGTAGCACAGCACCTCGGGGAACAGGCTCCACAGCGAGCCGTTGACGGCGCCGTTCTGCCGCATGCCCTCGAACACGCCGGGCAAGTAGAGCCGCTGGAACAGCCAGATGTTCTGCAGGTATTTGAGCACCTCGCCGTTGTGCAGATAGGCGCGGAGCGGCAGGCTGCTGAGGCGTGGGCCGAGGATATAGGCGGTCGCGAGCACGCAGGCGATCAGGCCGGGGAAGATTCGAAGCGCCCGCTTGGCCAGGAACGGCAGCAGGCTCGGCGTACGCTGCCAGCTCCCCGTGACCATGTAGCCACTGATGGCGAAGAAGATGTCGAGGCCAATGCGCGCGAAGGGCACGCCCCAGAAGCCCGGCCCAGCCGGGGTCGCCAGGATCCAGCCATGCCCGTAGATCACCATCCCCGCCGCGAACAGCCGCAGGGCGTCGAAGTTGTTGTTCCGGTGCGTTTCGGTCGTCATGCCGGTTGGACCATTGTTGCGCGTGAGTGGGCCGCGACCGACTGCACCGCCTGTTCCCAACGCGGCGACAGCGCCGCCGACTGGTAGAGCGCCGCCTGGCGCAGGCCGCGGTCGCGCATTTCGGACAGCACCCCAGTTTCCCGCGGCAGCTCGACCAGGCGGGCCAGGATGGTGGCCAACTCCTCATCATCGTAAGGGTCGAAGTAGGCGGCGGCGTCCCCGTACACCCAGCGGTGCACCGGGATGCCGCTCGCGACCAGCGGTGCGCCGCACGCCATGCCCTCGACGCCGCTGTAGTCGAACCCTTCCGCCCGGCTTGGGGCGACGACCAGGTGCGCCATGGAGTACAGCACCCGAAGCTCGGCCAGCGGCACGCCGGACACGTGGAAAGCGCCCTCCCGCACCAGCAGCTTGAGCTCTGCCAGCTCCGCGTCGGAGCGCCAGCCGGGGTTGGCGACGATCAAGAGCTGCATCGGCGCCTTGGTCATGCGGCGCGCGATCTCGAAGCCGCGGAACAGGCGCAGGTAGTTCTTGCGCGGCTCCAGCGTCGAAACGGCGATGATGAGCTTCGGCAGCGGCGCGTCCGGCGCTTCCCGCCGCCCGCCTGCCGGCGCCGTTGCCGTGCTGGCCCGGCGGCGCAGGATGGTGCGCAGCTCGCTTTCCGACCGCACGTCGGGCCGGTACTCGGGAGCGACCAGCGCCGGGATGGTGTGCACGCGCCCTTCGCTTTCGGGGAACAGGTGCAGCACGTCCTCCCGCACCGGCTCGCTGTCGCAGAAGAAGTGCGCGCCCTGGTCCATGTTGCGCTTCAACATGCGGGCATGGCTGTTGGTGTGCGGCCAAGGCTCGCCGATGGTGTGGGGGCTAAGCAGCGGCAGCGCATCGTAGTAGCGCACCATGAACTGCGTGCCCGGCGTCACCCGGTAGGGCGACACGGTGGCAGCGAAGAACACGTCCCAGCCGGCCGTATTGAGCCGCCGCTGGAACGGCAGCGGCAGCAGCGACAGGCTGCGCGCGTTCTCGTGGCCCAGCGCGGTCGCGAAGAACTCGGCGCGCCCCAGCAGGCCGCGGTCGGACGGCGGCAGCGTGTTGTCGAACAGCTTCATCCACAGGTAGTCCTCGAACAGCACGGGGTCGATAGGCAGGTCGAGCTGCTCCTCCCGCTGCGCGAGGCTGAGAATGGTGGTGACGTGGTGCATCCTGCGGCGGATCGGGCCGGGCAACAGGAACGACAGGCCGGGCGGCGCGTGGTGGCGCTTGGTGTCCTGGCTGATCAGCACGCGCGCCTGCTGCAAGGTGCGGTCGAACGGTGTCTGCCCGGCGGCGGCGCGGCGCGGCGGCCCGGCGAAGTGGATACCGGACGCGAGGCCGCCGAGCCGCCCCAGCTTCATGTCCGAGAACAACTGGAACAGCAGCCGGGTTTCCTGCGGGATGCCGGCGAAGCCCTCGTAGCATGGGCGCAGATCCACCAGGAGGGACGGGCGCGATGCGGTCAAGCGGGCGCTCGGGCTTCGAGGACCGGGCTGTCGCCGCCGTGGGCGAGCACCGCGAACCCGGCCGCGATCAGCGGCGCCGCGTCCTCCGCCCGGCCCGGCCGGACCCAGCGGGCGCCGGGCTGCAAAGCGGCAACAGCCGCTGCGGGGCCGAGGTCCGCGCCACCGGCCAGCAGGCCGCATGGCGCGTCGCCCGACGTGCCACGGCGCAGCAGCGACGCCAAGGGCGGCGGCACGTCATCGCACACCTGGATGGACAGCCGGGCAAGCCGGGGCGCCGCGTCGGCGATGCAACGCCGCTGGCTGAACGGCAGCCCGTGCAGGATGGCGCTGGCCAGGCCCTGCGCCTCCGCACCGGCGCCGCAATGCGGGCAGGGGGCCGGACGGGCCGAGGCCGACCGTCCGCAGACCCGGCACGACCATTGGCCCAGCACGCCCATGAGCGCCGTCCGGGCCGCGTCCTCGCTGAACCGACGGGACAGCACGGCCTGCGCCGCCTGCGCCATCGCGGCGCAGCGCGCGGGGTGCCGATACAGGGCGACAACCCCGGCGGCGAAGTCGGCGGCAGTCTCGGCGATCCAGGCCTCCGCGCCGTGGACGAGGCCCAGGCCCTCGTTGCCCACCGTCGTCGTGACCACCGGCACGCCTTCTTGCAGGCTGGCGACGATCTTGCCCTTCACCCCGGCGCCATAGCGCAGCGGGTTCACCGACAGCCGGGCTTGCGCATAAAGCGGCGCCACGTCCGGGACGAAGCCGGTCACGGTGACGCGCCGGCTGGCCAGGTTTTCCACCGCGGGCGGCGGGGCGTTGCCGACCAGCAGCAGCCGCATGTCCGGCAGGGTGGCCCAGACCAGCGGCATGATCTCCTGCACCAGCCAAACCGCGGCATCCACGTTGGGCAGGTGGTTGTAGCCGCCGACGAAGATGAGCGCGTCCCGCGCGGAGGCGGGGCCGGGCCGGGCCAGGGGCGCGGCGGGCAGGATATAGGGTGGGATTGCGTGCACCTGCGCCGCCGGCACGTCGGCGCGGATGGCCACGGCCTCTTCCTCGCTCGGCGTCATCACGCGGTCCACCTCCGCGAAGATGCGGGTTTCGATCCGCTTCAGGCGCTTGCTTTCCGTGAGGGCGTGCGGGTCGCCTTCCAGCTCCCAGCGGCGGCGTTCGCGCAGGTGGTGCAGGTCGTGCGTGTAGTACAGGACCGGCGCCCGCGTCTCCGCCCGGATCAGGTCGAGGATGGGGCCGGTCACGTCGGGCCGGGCGGTCCAAACGAGGTCAACCTGCCGGCCGTTGGCCCGCAGCCAGCGGTCCAGCGTTTCCGGGGCGTGCAGCACCTCGATGCCGTCCTGCTGCAAGGCGGCGGTGTAGGGCTGGGTGGGCGCGGCGTCGAAGGCCGGGCAGAAAGTGACATGGTAGCCCATGTCCTGCAGCAAGTGCAGGTATTGGTTGAGCGTGACGCCCCCGGCGTTGCGGTCCCACTCCGGCACGCGGTCGTCGATGACCAGCGCGATGCCGGACGGGGCCGGGCGGCTGCGGATGTGAAGCTCCGGCGCGTTCGGCAAGGGCTGGCTCAGCAGGGCGCGCGCCCATTTGGCGCAGAACTTCGCGTGGTTCGCCTGGCTGTGCCGGTCCCGCGCCTCGGTCCCGTAGGAGTTGCTGCCGTGGTGCACCACGGCGCTGGCGGGCTGGTAAACCACGCGGCAACCGCGGTCGCGCAGGGTGAAGGCGAGGTCGAACTCCTCGTAGAACGCCGGCGCGTAGCGGTCGTCGAAACCGCCCGCCTGCTCGAACGCTTCCCGGCGGACCAGGATGCAGGCGCCGACCGCCACGTCCACGTCGCGGACGAAGTTGACCTCGGGCGCCGCCGGGTCGCGCCCGGCGCCGTAGGGCAGGCCCCAGCCGTTGCTTAGCACCGCGCCGCCGGCCTCCTGCACCGTGCCGTCCGCGTTCAGCAGCTTGGCGCCAACGAGGCCCACCAGCGGGTCGGCGTCGGCAAGGCGCACGAGCGGCGCCAGCCAATCCGGCCCTACCGCCGTGTCGTTGTTCAGGAACACGATATGCCGCCCAAGCGCCGACTTGGCCGCGTTGTTGCAGCTCCGAAGGAAGCCGAGATTGCCTGGGTTCTCAATGATGCGCAGGCCCGGCACGCGCTCCCGCAGCAGCGGCGCGATGCGGACAGCCGGCTTGTCGTCGGCGACGATGACCTCGTAGCGGACCGCGTCGCCGCTGTGCAGCATCACGGAATGCAGGCAGCGCAGGGTGTCGGCGTAGTGGCCATAGACCGGCACGATGATCGAAACGTCGGGCGCCGGCTCGACAGGAAAGGCCACGGCGGGCGGCGCGGCGGCGCCGGGCGCCTGATGCGGCGCCACCGGGACGCCCGCAACCCGGCCGACTTCCAGCCAATGCGCCAGCGGGTCGGCGCCGGGCGGCAAACCGTGCTCCGCGCGGTACCAGGCGGCGTCGAACAGCGGGTGCGGGTTCAGCCCGTCGCGGAGGCCGTGGTGCCACCAGTGCAGCAACGGGTCGAAGTCCGGCCCGGTCCCGTGGTCCAGCGTGAGCGCGCGGGCGTCCAGCATCGGGTTCGGGTCGCGCCCCGCGGCCCGGCCCACCTCGATCCAGTGGGTCAGCGCGTTGGGCCCGGCGGCGTCCGGGTTCTGCGCCAGGTACCAGTCCACATCCAGGAACGGGTTCGGGTCGAGGCCGCGCGCCGTGCCCTCCCGCAGCCAGTGCAGCAGGGGGTTCTCCCCGCTCGCAGCCACCGCGGGGTTGCGGGCGAGAAACCAGGCCGTGTCGAAATAACGGTTCGGCATGGCGCCGGACTGCGCGCCGACCCAGGCGAAGTGGGCCGCCGGGTCATGACGCGCCGCGGCCAGGTCGGGATGGTTTGCCAGGTAGAACTCGGCGTCGAACAAGGGGGAAGCGCGCAGGGCGGCGGCCTCCGCGGTCCTCTGGGCACGCAGGCGGCGATGGGCCGCAAGGTCTCCGGACAGCGCCATCCCGGCCAGGCGCAGTGCTTGCCGGACGCCGCGCCCGAGCCACGGCGCGTAACGCCCGACGGCGCGGACCGGGGCGGCGAACCGCCACGATGCGGACCGGTAGGTCGCCGCCTGCAACGCCTCCGCCCGCGCCAGCGCGGCGCGCACCCCGGCCAGTTCGGCATTTTGGCCAGCCAGCACCTCGTGCACCCTTTCCCAATCCGCGGCGCGGGCGGCGAGCATCGCCAGCAGCTCCGCGGTGTGGGCGTCGCGTTGGGCGAGCTGATTCTTCAGGGTCGCCTGGTAGGTCCAGGCGTCCTCCAGTTCGGCCCGGGTTTCGGCCGCCTCGTTGCGCACCGCGTCCAGGGCCGCAACCTGTCGGGTCAGACGCGCGACCTCGGCTTCGGCCTGCGCCGCGGCGTCCCGGACGCCCTCCAGCGCCGCGACCTCGGCGGCATAGCCGGCGTTGCGCGCTTCCGCCCGCTGCTGCGCGGCGACCGCCTGAGTCTGCTCGAAATGGTCCATCCAGCGTTCGCCCAGCAGGGCGAAGCGCTCCCGCACCACGGAGGCCTTGTCGCCCAGGCGGCATAGCTCCAGCACGTCCTCCGGCGCATGAGGGCCGACGGCGAGGACGCCCAGGCCATGGCTGTGCAGGAACTCGAACCCTGGATGCGCCGCCTGCAACTCCCGCCACAGGCGCCAAACGCCGAAGTCGCCGCGCCGCTCGTTGGTGTCATGGAACAGCACCACGGCGCGGTCGGACAGCTTGGGGCGCCAAGCCTCGAAATCCCTACGCACCGCGTCATAGGTGTGGAAGCCGTCGATGTGCAGCAGGTCGATGGAGCCATCGGCGAAGTGCGGCCGCGCCTCCTCGAACGTGCAGCGCAGCAGCTCGGAGAACCCGGCGTAGCGCGCGTCGTGGAAGCGGCGCAGCGCCTCGAACACCACGTCGCCGTAATGGCCGGCGTGCTCGTCCCCTTGCCAGGTATCGACGGCGTAGCACCGGGCGTCGATGCCGTATTGGGCCACGGCCCCGCAGAAGGCCGCATAGGACACGCCGTTGTGGGTGCCCAGCTCGACAAGCAGCCGGGGGCGGCAGGCGGCGATGATCCAATGGGCGAAGGGGATGTGGCCATACCAGGCGCTCTCGACGCCCACCAGCGCCGGGCGCAGGAACAGCGGGTCCAGCGCGGGGTCGCGCAGCAGCGCCAGCGTGTCGGCCGTGGACGGGTCGAGCCTCGGCGGATCGGTCAGGCTTTGGTCCAGGACCCGGTTCCAATTCAGGATGGCGTGGCGCAGCAGCTTAGGACTGAAACCAGATTCGCCGGGGGTTGGCAACCGGGACGGGCAGGGCGGGACGCGCTACCACCACGGCCGTGGGCGCCGCGGCGGCGCGAGCAGAAGCTGGTGGTCGCCGGCGACCAGGTTCGGGTTGAGGAACGGGTCCTCGTCCGCCGCACTGCCCCAGGTGGCGCGGTACAGCGCCCCGTCCGCCAGGAAGCGCGCCTGCCGCGCCGGGTCGGCCGCATCCTCCCCGCGGGTCTCGCCTTCCAGGTGCAGCAGCACGGCATGAGGCGTCCAGAGCACGCGCAGCCCGGCGGCACGCACGCGCTGGCACAGGTCCACGTCGTTCCAGGCGACCGGCAACTGCTCGTTCATGCCGCCCACCCGCGCCCACACGTCTGCGCGGATGGCGAGGCATGCCGCCGTCACCGCCGACACGTCCCGGGTCGCCGCCAGTTGGCCGAGGTAGCCCGGCGCATCCCGCGGCGCCCCGCGCAGCAGGTGCGTCGCGCGCCCGGCTGGACCCAGCGCCATGCCGCCATGCTGCAAGCGGCCATCGCGGTAAAGCAGCCGCGCCCCCACCGCGCCCACGTCCGGGCGCACGGCGTGGGCCACCATGGCGCGCAGCCAGGCGGGATCGGTCAGCTCCACATCGTTGTTGAGCAGCAGCAGGACCTGGCCCTTGGCCCGGCGCGCGGCGGCGTTGTTCATGGCGGAGAAGTTGAACGTGCCCGGCCACGGCAGCACCTGCACCCGCGGGTCGGCGCCGAGTTCGGCCAGCAGCGCCACGGCGGCCGGGTCGGTGCTGCCGTTATCGACGGCGATCAATTCAAGTGCCGGGTAGTCGGTCCCACCCAGCACGCCACGGGCGGCGACGGCCAGCAGGTCGGCCCGGTCGCGGGTCGGCATGATGACGCTCACGGGCGGCAACGGCTCCGGCGGCACAGCCGGTGACGG
>CAXTUO010000149.1:0-7616 GCA_964247175.1 uncultured Acetobacteraceae bacterium
TCCGGCTCGCGGGCGGCGAGCTGGTCGCGGCGGGCGAGGTCATCCTGTCGGCGGGCGTGTACGGCAGCCCGGCGATCCTGCTGCGGTCCGGCGTGGGTCCGGCCGCGCACCTGGGCGGGCTCGGCATCCCGGTCCGGGCGGACCTGCCAGTGGGCGAGAGGCTGCAGGATCAGCCCATGTACGTCCTCGCGCACCAGTTGCGGCAGGACGCGCCGCACGAGCCGGAGGGCGGCAGCGGCGTTGTCTGGACGCGCTCGTCGCTGGCGCAAGGGGATGAGCTCGACCTTCAGCTTTCCGTTTCGGTTCAGCCCGATCTGGACGACCGGGGTGCGCCGGTGCGGACGCTGCGCATCTGGTCCTGCGTCGTCACTCCGCGCGGCTCCGGCACGGTGCGGCTGAAGAGCGTCGACCCGCAAGTGACGCCGCGCATCGACTATCGCCTGCTCGCGCATCCGGACGACCGGCAGCGCCTGCGCGAGGCGGTGGAACTCGCGCGGCGGATCACGGCCTCCCCGGCTGTGGCGGCCACGATCGACCATGAACTCAGCCCCGATGCGGACGCCTGGCCGAAGGACGATCTCGACGAAGCACTGCATGCGGGAACGATGACATTCTATCACGGCACGTCGACCGCCCCGATGGGCGGTGAGGAGGACACCGCCGCCGTGGTGGACGCGACCGGGCGCGTGCGCGGGATGGGCGGCCTTCGGGTCGTTGACGCGTCGATCATCCCCAACGCTGTCTCCGTGCCGATCAACCTGACGACGATCATGGTCGCAGAGCGGATCGCGCGGCTCATCGAACTTGGAGCGTTTTCCGACTGAGGAGGGCTTTGGTGCAGGGCGCTGGGAACGGAACATAACGGCCCAAAATTGAGGCCATTTGGCCTTCAAGCGACGCGGACGGAGATGGGCACGCATTCATCGTCTGTGAACCGCGGCTTCATCAAGCGCCACGGCCGCAGGGCCGGCGTCCGGCGGCGTCCATCCCCCGCCCAGCGCGGCATACAGCTTCACCAGCGACTGCAGGCGGTCGAGCCGGGCCTGCACCAGCAGGTCGCGCGCCGTAAAGGTTGCGGTCTGGCTGAGCAGCACGTCCAGGATTGTCCCGGTGCCGCCGCGGAACCCGGCGCTGGCCAGGCCCGACGACCGCTGCGCCGTGTCCACGCTGCGCTGCACCGCCGCTTCCTCGTCGGCGGCGGTCTTCACCTCCGCCAGCGCGTTCTCCACGTCGCCGAACGCCGACAGCACCGCCTTGCGGTAGGTGCCGGCCAGCAGCTCCTGGTAGCGGGCCTTGTTCTGGTCGAGCTGCCCGCGCAGCGCGCCGCCCCGGAAGATCGGCTGCGTGACCGTGGACAGCAGCAGGTAGGTGCCCAGCGGCGGCGTGACGTACTGCGTCAGGCCGAAGCTGGTCAGCCCGCCTTGGGCGGTCAGCGAGAAGGACGGGAAGAACTGCGCCCGCGCCACCTTGATGTCGGCGTTGGCGGCGACGAGCTGCGCTTCCGCGTTCTGCACGTCGGGGCGCCGGGCCAGCAGCTCGGACGGGACGCCGGCCGCGACGGCGGGCATCGGGATGTCGAACAGCGACCCGGCGCCGCCCCCGACCCCTTGCGGCAGCCGCCCCGTCAGCAGCGCGAGGGCGTTGCGGGTCAGCACCAACGTGCGCTCCAAGGGCGGGATCGCCGCGGCCACGTTGGCCGCGAGCGATTGCTGCTGCACGACGGCCAGTTGCGGCACCGTGCCCTGCTTGAGCTGCAGGGACACGGCGCGCAGGTCGTGCTCGGCCCGGTCCAGGTTGCTGTGCGCGACCTTCAGCCGGTCCTGCGCGCCGAGCAGCGCGAAAAAGGTGCTGGCGACGCTGCTGGCCGTGCTCAGCCATACCACGTCCCGGGCAAAGCGGGCGGCGGCGGCGGAGGCCTGCGCGGCTTCCAGCGCGGCGCGGTTCTTGCCCCAGAAGTCCAGCTCGTAGCTGGCGTTGAGCAGGCCCTGGTAGGTGGTGTGGTGGCGCTCGTGCCCGGTGTTGTTCAGCAGCCGGGTCGGGCCGACATTGGTTTGCGCGTCCAGCGACGGGAACAGCGGCGCCCCGGCGATGCGGGCCTGCGCGTCGGCCTCCACGACCCGCGCCGCCGCGGCGGCCACGTCCGTGTTGCCGGCGCGCGCCTGCGCCATCAGGGCATCGAGCTGCGGCGACTTGAACGCCCGCCACCAGTCCGGGTCCGGCCACGCGGCGCGCACGCCCGGCGAAGCGTTCTCCCACGCGGTGGGCAGCGCGGTCTCGGGCTGCTTGAAGTCGGGGCCGAGGTCGCAAGCGGCGAGCAGGGCAAGCAGGGCGAGCGCCGGGCCGCCCCGGAGAACGGCGGGAACCACGGCGGCGGGCTTCATCCGGGCGCCCCCGCCGACCGCTCTCCGCCCTTCGCGCCCTTTTTGCGGCTGATCGCGCGGCCGAGCTTGTCCATGGCGATGTAGATCACGGGCGTGGTGAACAGCGTCAGCGCCTGCGACACCAGCAGGCCGCCCACGATCGTGAAGCCCAGCGGCGTGCGGATCTGCGAGCCGATGCCGCTGCCGACCATCAGCGGGATGCCGCCGAGCATGGCGCAGATGCTGGTCATCAGGATGGGGCGGAAGCGCAAGCGGCTGGCCTCGTGCACCGCGTCCGTGGCCGACTTGCCCGCGCGCTCCCCTTCCAGCGCGAAGTCCACGATCATGATGCCGTTCTTCTTGACGATGCCCAGCAGCAGGATGATGCCGATGATCCCGATCACGTCGAGCGGCATCCCGGCCAGCATCAGCGCCAGCAGCGCCCCCAGCCCGGCCGACGGCAGGGTCGAGATGATGGTGATGGGGTGGATCCAGCTTTCGTACAGCATTCCCAGGATCAGGTAGATCGCCACCAGCGCCGCCCCGATGAGCGCCGCCTGCCCGGCCAGCGCCGTTTGGTACGCCGCCGCCGTGCCCTGGAACGACGCCTGCACCGTCAGCGGCAGGTGCAGTGCCGCCTCCGCCTGCTGCACGGCGGTGACGGCGGTGACGGCGGTGCCGATGGACACGCCGGGCTTGAGATTGAAGGACACGGTGACGGACGGGAACTGGTTCTGGTGGTTGATGACGACCGGCCCCGTCATCGTCTTCACCTGCGCCACCTCGTTCAGCCGCACGATGGCGCCGGAAGGCGCGCGCAGGAACACGCGGTCCAGGGCGTTGACCCCGCTGCGCGAGGCGGCGTCGGCCTCCACCACGACGAAGTACTGGCCCTGGGCGCCGAACACCTTGGTGGCGGTGCGTCCGCCAAAGGCGTCGTTCAGCGCGTTGTCGATGTCCTGCGTGGTGAGCGAGAAGCGGGCGGCGGCCTTGCGGTCGATGTCCAGCCTCAAGAGCGTGCCGCTCGATTCCGCGTCGCTGCCCACGTCCGCAAGCCCGCCCGCCGCGCGCAGCTTGTCCACCATGCGGTTCGCGTAGTCCGTCAGCTCCGCCTGGTCCGCGTCCACCATGGTGTACTGGTACTCGGACTTCGCGGTGCGCGCGCCGATGGTCAGGTCCTGGGCGGCTTGCAGGAACAGGCGGATGCCTTTCACGTGCGCGACGGCGCCGTTGATCCGCGCGATCACCTGCGGCGCGCCGCCGTCCTTGCCGCGCTGGTCCAGGGCTTTCAGCGTGATGAACATGCGGCCCTGGTTGGGCGCCGCGTTGGACGGGCCGGGGCCGATATAGGACGCGACGCTGGACACGGCGGGGTCCTTGAGGATGATGGCCGTGACCGCCGCTTGCCGCGCGCCCAGCCCTTCGGTCGAGACGTCCTGCGCCGCTTCGGTGATCCCGGTGACGAGGCCGGTGTCCTGCTCCGGGAAGAAGCCCTTGGGGATGGTCACGAACAGCACGCCGGTCAGGGTGATGGTCGCCGCCATGGCCACCATGGCCAGAACCTGGTGGCGCAGCACGGCGGACAGGCCGCGGTCGTAGCGCGCCGCCAGCCATTCGAACGCGCGCTCGGTCGCGCGGTACAGCCGTCCGTGCTCCGCGTCCTTCCTTTCGGGCTTCAGCAGCAGGGCGCACAGCATCGGCGTCAGCGTCAGCGACACGAAGGCGGACACCACGATGGAGACCGACACGGTGACGGCGAACTCCTGCAGCATCTTGCCGACGACGCCCGCCATCAGGAACAGCGGGATGAACACGGCGATCAGCGACACGGAGATCGACATGATGGTGAAGCCGATCTCGCCCGCGCCGCGCAACGCCGCGGGCAGCGGGTCCATGCCCTCCTCCAAGTAGCGCGAGATGTTCTCGATCATCACGATGGCGTCGTCCACCACGAAGCCGACCGCGATGGACAGCGCCATCAGCGACAGGTTGTCGAGGCTGTAGCCGAGCGCGTACATCGCCGCGAAGGTGCCGATGATGGCCAGCACCATGGCAACGCCCGGGATCACGGTGGCCCAAAGGCTCCGCAGGAACACGAAGATCGTCAGCACGACCAGGCCGATCGTCAGCAGCAGCGTGTTCTCGACGTCGCTGACGGAGGCGCGGATGGTCTGGGTGCGGTCGGACACCACCGAAACCTTCATCGCCTTGGGAAGCGCCGCCTGCAGCCGGGGCAGCTCGGCCTTGATCTTGTCCACGGTGGCGATGGCGTTGGCGCCCGGCGTCAGCAGCACGTTGAGGATGACGGCGCGCTCGTTGCCGAACCAGCCGGCCAGCAGCGAGTTGGCCGGGCCGATCTCGGCGTGCCCCATGTCGCGCAGCAGCACGGGCGCGCCGTCGCGCCAGGCGAGCACGACCTGGTCGTAGCCGTCCGTGTCCATGAGCTGGTCGTTGGCCTGCAGCGGCAGCGACTTGGCCTGGCCCTGCAGCACGCCCTTCGACGAGATGCTGGTGCCGTTCAGCACCGCCGTCCGCACGTCGCCGACCGTCAGGCCGATGTTGGCGAGCTTGACCGGGTCCATTTCCAGCCGCATGGCCGGCTGCTGCTGCCCGCCGATGGTGACGAGGCCCACGCCCTCCACGCGCGAGATGTTCTGGCTCAGCACGTTCTCGCCGTAGTCGTCCACGGTGGTCAGCGGCAGCGTGTCGGAGGTGAGCGCCAGGATGAGCACGGGCGTCGCCGCCGGGTTGGTCTTGCGGTAGGTGGGCGGCTGCGCGAGCTGGGCGGGCAGAAAGGCGGCAGCGGCGGTGATGGCGGCCTGCACGTCCAGCGCCGCGCTGTCCACCGTGCGGTTGAAGCCGAACCCCAGGGTGATCTCGGCGTAGCTGTTGGCGGAGGAGGAGGTGATCGTCGTCAGGCCCGGGATTTGCCCGAACTGCTTTTCCAACGGATTGGTGACGGCCACCGTGTTGGTCTGCGGGTCGGCGCCCGCCAGCTCCGCCGTGACCAGCACGGTGGCGACATCCACCGTGGGCAGGGGCGCGATGGGCAGCTTGAAATAGGCGAGCACGCCGACCAGCAGCACGGCGGCCATCAGCATAAAGGTCGTGACCGGGCGCTTGATGAAGGGCGTGGACAGGCCGCCGCTCGGCTCCTCCTCCTGCGCCGGCCCGGGATGCTGCCCCGGCGGCGCCTGCCTTGGCTCCTGCTTCTCGCCGTGCTCCGGCCTCAGCTCCCTCCGATGGGCAGCCTCGTCGTTCACGGCGCGATCCCCAGGCGGTTCGCCCCGTTGCGGCGCAGCGGCGTCGCGTCGGCCTGCGCTGCCCCGGCCTGCTGCACCGTCACGTGCGCCCCGTCGGACAGCCCGTACTGCCCATCCGTCACCACCATCTGCCCGGCCTGCAAGCCCTGCGACACCAGCACCTCGCCGTTGGCGATCTGGCGCACCTGCACCGGCGTCGCCTTCACCGTGCCATTTCCCACCAGCCACACGAACGGTCCTTGCGGCCCCTGGTCCAGCGCGGCGGAGGGCACCGTCAGGCCCCCTTGCTGCGTGTCGAGCACCAAACGCGCCAGGACGGAAGCGCCGGGCCAGAGCGCCCGGTCCGGGTTGGGGAAGGCGGCCTTGAGCGTGAGGGTGCCGCTCGTCGCGTCCACCTGGTTGCTCAGCGCCTCCAGCCGGCCCTCGCCCAGCTTGCGCGCCCCGTCCTGCGTCCAGGCCTCCACCGCCAGGCCCTTGGGCCCGGCCGCCGCCTGCCGCGCCCGGATGTCGGACAGGCTGGACTGCGGCACGGTGAACAGGACGGCGATCGGCTGCACCTGGGTCAGCACCACGAGGCCGGCGGGGTCGTTGGGCGACACGAGGTTGCCGGCATCGACCAGGCGAAGGCCCAGCACGCCGGCAATGGGCGCGGTCACGGTCGTGAAGCCGAGCTGCACCTGGTCGCGGGACAGCGCCGCGAGGTCGGCGGCGACGGTTGCGCGCAGCTGCGACACCTGGGACTTCTGGGTCTCGACCTGCTGCTGCGACATGACGCCCTGCTTCAGCAGCGGGCCGTAGCGGCACAGGTCGGACTCCGCGTTGGCCAGGTTGGCGCGGTCGCGGTCCACCGTCGCCTTGTCCTGGTCCACCGTCGCCTGGAACGGGCGGGGGTCGATCTGTGCCAGCGTGTCGCCAGCCGCCACCACCTGGCCGTCGGCAAAGGCGATCCGCTTGATCTGGCCGCCGACCATCGCCCGCACCGTCACGGTGTTGTAGGCCGAAACGCGGCCCAGTGCGTCCAGCTCGATGGCCACGTCGCCGCTGCGGACCGGCGAAGCGAGGACGGGCGCCGGGGGCGGCGCGGCAGCTTTCTTCTCCGGCCGGTCCAGCACGAAATAGGACGTGGCCGCAACCACTGCCGCCGCCGCGCCGAACCAAAGCCAGGCCTTACCGCGCCTCGTCATGCCACCTTCGCCGAGGGCTGCCATGCGGCGGCACGCCAAGCTGCGGCCCGACCTGGGAAGCAGGCAACGCGCAGGCAGGCCGTGCGCCGCCGCCGGTCATCGGACTTTGATTCGAGGGCGTCGAGGACGGATTCCAGCTACCCCTTGGCGGGCAGGACGGGCATCTTGCCCGTGGACAAGCCGTCCAGCAGCGATTGCTCCACGTTCAGGTGGGACCGCACCAGTTCCGGCGGCGTCAGCTTTATCCACTGGTTCAGCGAAAGATCGGCGTAGGTCCCGCTGCGGAACACCTCCAGGAAACGCAGTGGCGACGCCCCGGTGTTCTCGATGTAGTGCCCCATGGCGAACGGCACGTAGCCGACATCGCCGCCGCGGTAGTCGAACGTGCGCGCCTTGCCCTCCGACGCGAACACCGTCATGCGGCCCTCGCCTTCGAGGTAGTATTGCCATTCGTCCCCGGTCGGGTGCCAGTGCAGCTCGCGCAGGCCGCCGGGTTCCAGCTCGATCAGGGCGGCGGAGAGGGTCTTGGACGCGGGAAACAGGCGGGTGTCGGTGATGCGGACCGTCCCGCCCGGCAGGCGGACCGGGTCTTGCGCCATCATGCGGTGCGCGAAGCCCTGCGGCACCGGGCCGGCGCCGCGCATCGTGTCAGCCTCCAGCGAGCCCGGCGCGGCAGCCGGGAAGATGTAGCGCTCCTTTGTCGGCAGGCGGGCCAGCGCCGACTCGCTGGCACCGAAGTTCTTGGCCAGGACGCCCTTCGGGGTATGGGCGAGCCAATCGGTGATGAGGAAGGTGCTGTCCTCCGAGAA
>CAXTUO010000150.1:0-7612 GCA_964247175.1 uncultured Acetobacteraceae bacterium
GGACCTGCACGCCCTTGTAGCCGTGGCCCGCCGCCCAGCGCGCGATGGCCGACAGGCTGTCATAAGGCGCGGCATCAGCGGCGAACTGCGCCAGGAAGATGGCCGGGCCTTTGATGGTCCTCATGACCGGGCCGGTTTCCGCTTGCGCGACGTTCGGCAAAGCTCCCTCCTGTCCCAGTTGATCCGGGTTTGGCGGCCTATGGGCCGGCGGGAACTGTGCATGAAGGGCAACGCATCTTCAATCGCCGTCTTGCCCCGCCCCGCCCCACGGCCGCAAGCCGGGCCTAATGGTCACGGCCCGAGAGCCGGTCCATCAGCGCGAGCAGCACGGCGGAGACGACGAACGCCATGTGGATGCCCACGAGCCAAGCCAGGGCGCGGTCGCTTTCATGCTCCACGTCCAGGAAGCCTTCCAGCAGGTGGATGGCCGAAATGGCGACGATGGATGCCAGCAGCTTCAACTTGAGGTCGCCGAAGCCGACTTGGCCCATCCATTCGAGCCGGACCCCGCCTTCGCCCACATCGAGCCGCGAGATGAAGCTTTCATAGCCCGCGAAGATAACCATGAGCACCAGGTTGGCCATCAGCGAAAGGTCGATCAGCGACAGGATGCCGACCGTGATCTCGTTGCCGCCGCCGGACAGCACGTGGCCGAAGAGATCGGTGATGCGCAGCGCGAACTTCGCCAGCAGCGCCACCAGGCCGAGGATCAGGCCCAGGTAGAACGGCGCGAGCAGCCAGCGGCTGCCGAAGATCGTCCGCTCGATCAGGCGCTCGGCCGGCGAGGCTTGCCGGGCTGGAACACGGGCGTCGTCCACCGCCCCCTCCTTGCTGGCGCCGCAGTCCTGCGCCGGTTTCGCCGCGGGCGGGTCGTCCAGACTGCGATTGTGGAGCATCGCGCGCGGCACGGTGCCCAGCTTCGGCGAGTATGCCGCAGACGTGACAGGCAGGCCATCCCATCCCCGCATTGCGGCCACCTTTCCGCCTCAACGCCCGCCCAGGCTTCCATCCCCATCAGGAGGTCCGGCCATGCGTTTCTTCCCCTGCAGCACCCCTCCTTCCCAAGCTCCAAAGGTTGCAGGCCCGTGATTGTGGGGAAACGGCAACACCATGATGGGAAAGTCACGGAGATTACCGCTTTGTTCACACTCGGCCGATGCCATGGGCAGCAAGGCCTGCCATAATGTGAGAACGCGAGACCGTAGGGACCGTGCAATGGCATGACATCGTTGGATGGGTGTGCCCTGTCCGGCGCCCGGAGTGTTGGCCGTACTACGCCGTGCTAATAGACTTCGTCCGATAGCGCTTCGACTTCAGTTGTGCATGTCGAGATTAATACAGTACATAGTTGCGAATGCTTAGCTACAAACTTTGACTAGGTGTTTGCATCCGCAAGGGTGTTTCGCCCGTAATATGGCGAACAGTGAGAGGGCAGCATGGTCATTCTTTTCATCAGCCATGTGCATTTCCTGCGGGAAGCGGTGGTGATGCTCCTGCGCGGCTGCGACGACATCCAGGTGTTCAGCGCGTGCTCTGATGAGACCGCTGCAACCGTCGTCAGGGAGGCCAATCCCGGGCTGGTCGTTATCGACTCCTCGCATCCCGAAGCGATGGCGGTGGTCGCCGCCGTCCGGAAGCGCGCCCCCAATATCGGCGTCATCGTCCTGGCAATGCGGGAAGAGGACGAGGATTTCCTTTCCTGGGCCGACACCGGCATCTGCGGGTACCTGGGGCCGGAAAGCTCCATCCGCGATCTCGTCGCCACCGTGCGGCGCGCCGGGGCGGGAGAGGTCGTCTGCCCGCCGCGGCTTACCGCGCTGCTGCTCAACCGCCTCGCCGACCGTTCCATCAGCCGTACGAGCCGGGCTGGCATCCACGCGCTGACGTTGCGGGAGCGTGAGGTCGTCAAGCTCCTCGCGGACGGATTGCCCAACAAGTTGATCGCCCGCCGGCTGCGGGTCGCGGTGCCCACTGTCAAGAACCACGTGCACAGCATCCTCGACAAGTGGAACGTGCGGAGCCGGGGCGAGGCGGCGGCGTGCTACCGACAGAAGATGCGCGCCGTTTCCGACCGGGCGGAAACCAAGCCGGAGCCTGTAGCCCGGCGGCCCGAGCTGACCGATGCCGCCCGCAGCATGGCCCGGCGCCAGACGCTCGAACCGGTGCTGACCTTTTCGGGAGGTTAGGGCGGACCGCCTGTCCAACCGCCGCCTGCATGGGCCGCTTTGCCATGGCGCAGAGCATCCCGACACGGCGGTTTAGGGCCGGCGAGCCACCCTAGCAGCGCAGGGGTCAGCCCAAGGGGGCCTTTATCACGTTATCGGCTGCCGCCGCCGGAACTTGCCGCTTTGTTCCAGGCCGCAGAAGGCGTTTTCGGATAGGCGCTAGGCCTTCCCGTTCAGTGCACGGTCGCCTGGCGCGGCGCAGAAGGGTCTTCGTCAAAGTCCTGGCCGGACTCATCGCCGGGCATGATCGATGGGACGCGCTCGCCGGGGACCGGCCGCGGTTCGGGCGTGCCCGGCGGCAGTGGTGCGACGAAATGCAGGACGGCGCGGATGCCCGTAGATTGGAAACAAGGCTGCCCATAACGGTCCAGGACGACAAAGCCACCTTCGCCCGGGCTGGGGATGATCTGCCACAGGTCGCCGGGCCGAAGCTCGGGAGGCGCGACGCCGACCCATTCCGTGCCGTCGTCGCAAACCCCCAGCACGGCATCGTAACCACGGCGCGCCGCCACGGCGAGCCAACCCGCCATCACGGCCATGTCCCGGGGGTCGAACCGCCAAGGACGGAAAAGTTCAGGGCGCTTGCACACCATTGTCACGGCTCCTTGAGCCTGAAAATGTCGGGGGCGTCATAGGCTCACAAGGTACGAAACGTGTCCACACCGTTTCGTGACATAATTCCTGCTCAGAAGGTCGGCCAGACGTTCTGCGGCGCCCGGCGTTTCCCGGCTTGAACGGACACCCCGGCTGAGGCTGGCCTGTATGCCTCCATTCGCCCTCGCATGTGCGGACGGCTTTCCCATGGCCGGCGGGGCTGCGGGCCGCCACAAGTTCAACTTTACGATTTCTACCATTTCGTGTTGCCAGAGTCGCGAAACGGTGAAGCATCCTATTCAGTGCGGCTCAAGTATCGCTGTTATGGCGCACGGGAAAGCACGTCACATGAGCACCCTGTTTTACGATCGTCCTCGTTTTAGGGAGCGGCTAAAGGCAAGCCCACGCGAGGTCAATCCTGTGTCCGGCCGCTTCGGCGAAGATGGTGCTGCGTGCCGACAATGTTTTTCTAGCGTCATGAGATGGGCCGTATGATACCCGGGGGGTGAATATCCTGGATCGGTTTGGACGACTCGCCTGCGCCCGGGCCGGCGCCTTGCTCCCCCCTCTCAAAGCGCCTGAAGCCTGTGCAAGCCTTCGTTGACGCCCACGTGTCCTCCGCCACCTCCGCAGCCCGCCCCGGCAAGCCTCGCCGCGTTCCTGCCCTGTCCGACCGCGCCGCCTGCCTTGCCCTGACCCATTATCCGAACCCGAGGCTCCGCCCATGAACGTCGTCGCAAGCCATGCCGCAGAGTCCGGTACTGAAACCCCGGAACCCTTTTCCGTCTCGGCCGCGGTCTCGTTGCAGGAGCGTCGCTACCGCACCATCAAGAGCGGCGACACGTTCGGCGTGTTCGACCATGGCGGCGATATCCTGTCCGTGCCGGGCGGCACCGATGGGCTGTTTCACCGGGACACAAGGCACCTTTCGCGGTTCGAGCTCACCCTGGGCGGGGTGCAGCCCTTGCTGCTCAGCTCCACGCTGGCGGCTGACAACGTGATGCTCACCTCCGACCTGTCCAACGCTTCCATGTCGGATCTCGGCGCGGCGGCGCTGGAACAGGGGGTGATCCACGTGCAGCGGTCGCTGTTCCTGGGCGACGCCGCCTGCCACGGGCGGATCGCCGTGCGCAACTTCGGCTTCACGCGCCACCGGGTGCGGCTCGAATTGCGCTTCGAGGCGGATTTCGCCGACCTGTTCGAGGTGCGCGGCATGCACCGCGAGCGCCGGGGCGACCGGCTGCCGCCCACGCCGACGCCCGGCGGCGTGACACTTTCCTATCGTGGGCTGGACGCGCTGGTGCGGACGACGCGCCTCGCCTTCGAACCCGCGCCGCAGGCCGTCGCGAACAGCGGCGCCGTGTTCGAGCTTGACCTGGAGCCGGGCGGGCGGGCTGTGGTCTTCCTGGAGGTCGCCTTTGGGTCCGAGCCATCGGCGCACCGTCCGCGGGCGGCGTTCCTTGCGGCCTACGTGCACGCGAAGCGCCGCCTGCGCGCCGGCGCCGCGCGTGCCGCCACCGTGTCCGCGCCGCATGAAGCGTTCGAGCAGGCCATGCGCCGGTCGGCCGGCGACCTGCGCATGCTCGTGACCGACAAGCCGACCGGGCCCTACCCCTACGCCGGCATTCCCTGGTTCAGCACCGCCTTTGGGCGGGACGCCCTGATCACCGCCCTGCTGACCCTGGCGCTCGACCCGGCGCTGGCCTTGGGCGTGCTCCGCTTCCTCGCCCAGGAGCAGGCGACCGAGTTCGACCCGGCGTCCGAGGCCGAGCCTGGCAAGATCCTGCATGAAACGCGGGGCGGCGAGATGGCGGCGCTGCGGGAGGTGCCGTTCCGCCGCTACTACGGCAGCGTCGATTCCACGCCGCTGTTCGTTATGCTCGCCGGCGCCTACCTGGACCGCACCGGCGACCTTGCCAGCCTGCAGGCGCTATGGCCGCACCTCGACCTGGCGCTCGGCTGGATGGACCGCCGGGCCGACGCGCAGGGCTTTGTCCGCTACCAGCGCAGCACGGAGGACGGCCTGGCCAACCAGGGCTGGAAGGACAGCTACGACTCGATCTCCCACGCCGACGGCAGCCTGGCGCGCGGAGCGATCGCGCTGTGCGAGGTGCAGGCCTACGTGTACGCCGCGCGCCGGGCCGGGGCAGCCATCGCCCGGCGGCTCGGGCTGGACACCCAGGCAGCGGCGCTGGACGCCCAGGCCGAGCGTTTGCGGCAAGCGTTCGAGGCCCGGTTCTGGTGCGAGCGGCTCGGCACCTACGCGCTGGCGCTCGACGGCGACGGGCGGCAGTGCCAGGTGCGGTCCTCCAACGCCGGGCACGTGCTGATGACGGGGATCGCCGCCCCCGAACGGGCCTGCCAGGTGGCGCGCGGCCTGCTGCACGCCCGCTTGTTCAGCGGCTGGGGCATCCGCACGCTGGCGGCGGACGAGGCGCGCTACAACCCGATGTCATACCACAACGGCTCGATCTGGCCGCACGACAACGCGCTGATCGCGCTCGGCATGGCCCGCCTCGGCTTGCGGGCCGAAACCGCGCGGCTGTTCGAGGGCATGGAGGCCAGCGCCGGCGCCATGGACCTGCGCCGCTTGCCGGAGTTGTTCTGCGGGTTCCCGCGGCGGCCCGGCCAAGGGCCGACATCCTATCCGGTCGCGTGCTCGCCGCAGGCCTGGGCGGCCGCGACGCTTCCGGCGTTCGTGCAGGCCAGCCTGGGCCTCAGCTTCGACCCGGCCGCCCGCGCCGTGCGCTTCGACCGTCCGGACCTGCCGGCTTTCCTGGACAGCCTGGCCTTGCGCAACCTGTCGTTAGGCGGCGCGCGGGTGAGCGTCCTGATCAGCCGCACGCCCGGCGAGGTGTCGGTCAGCGTGATCGAGCGCGACGGCGATATCCACGTCGTCACGACGAACTGACTGCCGGCTCGTTCAGCGCCGGGCGCAAGCGCCCGGGCGCAGGCCGGCCGCTCCGGGCGCGGCCCACCTAGGGTCGAGCGGCCGAGTCGGGCGGCCGAGTTGGGCCTCGCGAGGCCGGTCAGCGCCGGCGGAGCACCCGATGCTGGCGCGACGCGGAACCCGGGTGATGGGCGACCTGGCCGGAACCGTTGTTCCGGCCACCGTTCCGCCATCCCGGGGCTTGCCATCGTTCGATGCGGGCGCAGCCGAGGCTGGAACGCGGGTTCCGGGCCACCGATTTTAGCTGTTTATGCAACGAACATCTTCCGTTGCAGCAGAATCTGCCAAACATATGTTTCACAGATTTGTGGAAGTAAATTATTGGGCTGATTAAGTCCAGTATAGATCGTTTTAGGCCACGATCCGTTGTGTTTTGCCGTCGCCATACTAGGCGGGGCGCGTTATGCTCGGACCGTCGGCTCAAAACCATCGCAATCACCGTTATCTTAACGATATGTAACGACTAGTTGCAGGCCATTTTCCTGCGACCAGCGGCGCGTTGCTTTGTCTATAATTTATTACTTACGAGGATAATTATTTTGACGCTTCTGCAAACAACCACGCCCGTCATTGCGCCCATCGCCCGGCACGGCCACGCCCAGCGTCGCAGCGACCCGACCCAGCTCACCGCGCGGCTCGCCATGGACCGGAAGACCAAGCAGGATTGTTATAAGCTGCGTTACCTGAGCTACTTCGCCGAAGGCTACATCGAACCGCGCCGTACTAAGGCTTATAGCGACGAGTATGACAACCAACCCGGTGCGCAGACCGTCGTGATCTACAAGGGAGACCGCGCCGTTGCGTCCACCCGGGTTTGCGCCCTTAAGCGCGAATCCGACGGCAGCATGGCCGGAGGCATCCCAGCCCAGCACATGTTCGCCGAAGAGGTCGAAAGCCTGCTGCAAGCCGGATCGTCCACGCCGGTGTCGAGCATCGTCGAGATCAATCGCCTGGTTCGCCACCCCGACCTGGCCGAAGACAAGACGCTCGTGTTCCTGCTGTTCCGGCTGGCGGGCTACTTGATACTTCAACAGAATCCAGGAGTGGTCGTGTCGTGCGTGCGGCGCAACCACATCCCGTTTTACACTCGTCTGCGCTTCCGCGAACTCGCCGGCGCACGCCTTTACCATGGGCTTAAGTTCTCCACCCACCTGCTGGGCTGTATGCGCGACCAGTATGACATGGTACGCCGGATGGTGCCGGTGCTTGACGTCAAAGGTGAAGGGCTGGAACGTTACGACCGTCTGAGCCGAGGTGAAACCGTCGCGGTGCTGCCATGATGATGGAAAGGCTTACGGTGCTGGCATTCGGCGCAATGTGCTTCCTGGCATTCTCGTCGGCCATGCTCGGGCATTTCCGCTTGGACGGTCCCATGCCGTTCGGCATGCGCGTGATCGGGGCGACCAGCCTCGTCGCCATGGCCATATTCGCCTGGTCTGTTTGCACGGCGCAGCTTTCGCAAGTCTGGCTGATGACCCCGGTCCTCTCGGCCGCGTCGCTGGCATCCTTTGCTTGGGCGGTGCACACAACGAGAGATGCCGGTTTTGCGTTCGCCTTCGCCGAAACGAGGCCGTCGATTCTGGTGGTGAGCGGGCCGTTCCACTACGTGCGGCACCCATTTTACACATCTTACTTGATTTTCTGGCTTGCGACCTGTTTTGCAACTACGAGTAGCGTATGCTGGGTCGGCCCCCTTGTCTTGTTGGGCTGCTACGTCGTAGCTGCACGCAGGGAGGAGCGCCTGATGGCAAGTAGCGATCTCGGGGCGGAATACGCGAGCTACGCCTCTCGGACAGGCATGTTCGTTCCATAGGGAAATGGCGGCGGAGGCGACCGGCTGATG
>CAXTUO010000151.1:0-7602 GCA_964247175.1 uncultured Acetobacteraceae bacterium
GCTTCTCGCTCACCAACCTGGTCACGCAGCGCGGCACCATGGGCTGCGTCGAATACGTGTTCCGCCGGGTCGACGGCCCGGCTCCGATGCGCTGACCTAGCGACGGCGCTCGCCCGCGGCGAGCCGCCGTACGGCGTTCCACTCGGCCTCACGCACCGGGGTCACGCTCAGGCGATTTCCCCGTCGCAGCACCTGCAGCGTCGCGCTCTCCGGATCGCTCCGCAACTCGGCGAGCGTGACAACGGCTGGGAATCGCTCCACCCCCCGCACTTCCACCGCCACCCACGTCGGCGCGTCGGCCCGGCTCTTCGCGTCGTAGCCCGCGTGCTCCGGGTCGAACGCCGTCGGGTCCGGCCGCGCCAACGACGCCACCTCCGCGATTCCGGCCACCCCCGCCGGGTCCGCGTTCGAGTGGTAGAACAGCACCCCATCGCCCGGGCGCATCTCGTCGCGCATGAAGTTGCGCGCCTGGTAATTCCGCACCCCGTCCCAGAGCGTGGTGCGGTCGGGCGCTGCCATCAGCGCGTCGATGCTGAACGACTCGGGCTCCGACTTCAGGAGCCAGTACCGGCGAGGAGCGAGCGCGGTGAGGTCGGACATGGTGGACCGGAAAGTATGGACCCCCGCTTTCGCGGAGGTGATGGTGAAAGCACCGCGCGCCGCGCTGCCCTCGACCAGTCACCCTCGCGAAAGCGGGGGTCCATCTCTCTCGGCCGCCGACCTCAGGCCGCCGGCAACTCCAGCGCAAACCGGAACCGCGTCCCCTCTCCCACGGCTGACTCCACCTCGAGCGCCCCGCCCATCGCCGCGACGAGCTTCTGACAGATCGCCAGCCCGAGCCCCGCACTCGAAAACGCGTGACTTCGCGTATCCGGCCCCCGCCGGAACGTCTGGAACAGCTGCTCCAGCACCGCCGCGGGCATCCCCCGCCCCGAGTCCGCCACCGTGAACGCGACGCGCCCCGCCTCACCCGCCACGGGCGCGACGTCGAGCGTGACCGTCCCCTCCGGCGTGAACTTGAGCGCGTTCGTCACGAGGTTGAGCAGCACGCGATGCAAGGCCGTCGCGCGCCCGACCCGCTTCCCCGCCACCCCGACCGAGACCGCGAGCTCGACCCCGCGCTCCTCCGCGAGGGGCGCCACGATCGCCCGCACCTCCGACACCAGGTCGCCGAGGTCGAACGGCACCGCCGCACCGGCCGCAAGCCGATCCCCCCCGCGCGCGAGCTCCATCACGTCGCTCACCACCGTGCTGAGTCCGAACGCCGCCCCGTAGACCAAGGCGAGCTGACGTGCCTGCGGCCCGTCGAGCCCACCCCCGTCTCGCAGCCGCTCGACGAGGAAGAGGATCGAGCCGAGCGGCGAACGCATGTCGTGCGCGACCTCGACCAGGAGCTCGAGCGCGTGCGTCCCGCCCAGCTGGTCCATCACCGACCGCGCACCGTCGGCCCGCGCCGACGTCTCCACCCGGTCCAGTGCCGCCACGAGCCCGAACGCCACCTCCGACGCCTCGATCCCGAGCGGGAACGCGTCCGCCCGCAGCTGCTCGACCAGCCGCCGCCGCAGCCGGCACGCCAGCTCCGCCACCGGCACGCGCCACGGCAGATCACTGACTCGCAGCGCGTCCTCCGCGCCGGGCCCCGGGTCGCGCGGCGCGTTCCGCGGCCTGTCCTGGCCTGCGGCACGGGAGGAGCAGGGCGGGCACGCCTTCCTCATGGCCGTGCGCCTGCCGGACCGCGCCGACCCGCCGGGCGGGGCGGTGCTCGCGCTGCGCGGGGCCGGGGGCGAACGGCTGACCTTGCGCCTGCCGCCGGCGTCCGACCTGGCGCGCGATGCGGCGTTCGGCCAGGGGGCGGCGCGGCTCGCCGGGCCACACGCCGCCGCCGCCGCCCGGTTCATGCTGGACACGCTGCGCCCGCGGGCGGACCAGGACCTGGCCGGCGTGGGCGCCATGCTGCGGGCGTTCTTCACGCAGGCGGCACGGCCGGCCGGCACGGTCGAGATCATGGCCGCCGTGCCGGGCTGCTGCGTGATGCTGCAAGGCTGGGGCGCGCGCATCGAAGGGCCGATGCAGGTGGTGCTGGCCGGCGTGGCCTTGCCGTGCTTCGCCGGGCACGCCGGGGAGTTCACCCGCACCGACACGGCGGCCCCCGTCACCGGCATCGTGCTGGGACTGCCGCCCGAGGCCGCTGGGGCGCTGGCTGGCATCGACCATGTGTTCATCGTGTCGGAACGCGGCCTGCACAGCCGCAGCCTGGTGGAGCACCGGCTGCTCGACCCGGCGGCCAGCGTCGGCCACATCCGGCACATGCTGCCCAGCCTGCGCTGCCCGCCGCCGATGCAGGCGTTGCTGCGGGAAGCGCTGCTGCCCCGCTACGAGGGGCGGGATACCCTGTGCAACAACAGCCACCCGGTCCGCGCCGCGCTCGATGTCGCCGTGGCCGCGCCCGGGGCCGGCGCTTACCTGTCGGGCTGGGTGTTCGACCCGCTGCGGCTGCTGGCGGAGGTGCATCTGTGCGGCGCGGGCGGGGCGACGCGCATCGACACGGCCTGGACCCGGCTGCGGCGGCCGGATGTGGTCGAAGCGTTCCGGACCACGCCGGGCTTCCCGCCGTCCATGGACATGGACGCCGGCTTCGCCGTGTCCGCCCCGTTGGCGGGCGAGGCGATGTTTCTGCAGTTCAGCTTCACCGACGGCAACCGCGCCTTCCTGCCGGTGCCCACGGCCGACCTCGCCGACCCGCTGAACCGTGCGCGGCTGCTGTCAAGCGTGGACCTGTTCAGCCCGTCCGGCCCCACGGTCCTGGAACGGCAGGTGGCGCCGCTGCTGTCCCGGCTGCGCCCGGCCGCCCATCCGCCCGCCCGGGTGGTGGTGCAGGGAGCCACCGAGCGGGCGCACGCCGTGGTCGTGCCGCTGGCCGCGCCCGTCCTGCCGCGGGCGTTCCTGTCCAGCTTCCTGCAGGACCCGTTGGGCGATGCGGAGCAGGTGGTGCTGGTCTGCGGCCCGGAATGGGATCAAGCGGCCCTGGATGCCCTGCGCGGCTTGGTGCGGTTCTACGGCCTGCCGGCGACGGTCCTGGCCGCGGCGGACGACACGGCCGGCCCGGCGGCGGCGCTGCGGGAGGCCGCGCGGTGCACGACGGCGACGGCGTTCCTGCTGGCCGGACCCGGCGTGTCCGGACGGGCGCCGGGCTGGCGGCAGGCGCTGCATCGCGCCGCCGCCGGGCGCGACGGCCAGGCCTTCGCCTGCCCGACGCTGCTGTACGAGGACTGGTCCATCCGTTACGCCGGGTCGGGTGAGCTGGGATTCCAGGACATCGCGCCCGATGCCCCGCCGCAGGCACAGGTGCCGGGGATGCCCGCCGCCCAAGCCGCAAGCCAGGCGCTGGTCCCGGCTTCCGTCGGCACGTTGGAATGCTGCGTCCTCCGCCGCCCGGCACTTGCGGCGCTGGACGGCGCGGGCGTGCTTTCGACCGATGCCGGGCGGGAAGCGGACTTCTTCCTGCGGCTGCGCAAGGCCGGTCTGGCCGGGGTGTGGGTGCCGTCCGTGCAGGTCTGCGCGCCGGAGGACGGGGCCGAGGCGCAGGGCCAGGCGGGGCGCATCGTGGATCACTGGATGCTGCGCGAAGCCTGGCGTCCCGCAGCAGGGCGGGGATAGGGCCGATGCGCGTCCTGGTCATCTCCCACGGGCACCCGGCCTTTTCCATCGGCGGCGCGGAGGTGGCGTCCCACGCCCTGTTCCGCGCCATCCAGGCGACCGGCACGGACGAGGCGTTCTACCTGGCCCGCGCCGCCCCGCCCATGCGCCGCCACGCCGCCACGCCGCTGATGAGCCTGCGCCAGGGCGAGCGGGAAGCGTTCCTCCATGCCGACGCTTGGGACGAGTTCTGGCTGTCGAACGGCGCGCTCGCCGACCTTGACGGCGCGTTCGCGGCGTACCTCGGGCAGATCCGCCCGGACGTGGTGCATTTCCACCACGTGATCGGCCTGGGCGTCGAGGCCATCGCCGCGGTGCGGCGGCGGCTGCCCTCGGCGCGCATCGTGATCACGTTCCACGAGTACCTGCCGATCTGCCCGAACCACGGCCAGATGGTGAAGACCCAGCGCCGCACCCTCTGCCACGAAGCCTCGCCCGCCGCCTGCAACGCCTGCTTCCCGCAGCACAGCCCGGCGGTGCTGTTCGGGCGCGAGCAGCACATCAAGAACCACCTGCTGCTGGCCGACGCCTTTGTTTCGCCGAGCCGGTTCCTGGTGGACCGCTACCGCGCCTGGGGCCTGCCGGCGGAGCGGTTCACCGTGATCGAGAACGGGCTGGACGGCAGCCCGAGGCCGCCGCGGGCGCTGCCGCCGGGCGGGCGGCGCGACCGCTTCGGCTTCTTCGGCCAGGTGACGGAGTTCAAGGGCCTGCACATCCTGCTGGACGCGGTGCTGCGCGTGCCGGAGGAGGTGTGGGGCGGCGCCACGCTGAACGTGTTCGGCGGCAACCTGGAGTTCCAGCCCGAAGCGTTCCGCGCGCACTTCACGCAACTGATGGAGCGCGCCGGCCGCCGCGCCCGCTTCCACGGCAGCTACCGGCCGGAGGACCTGCACGGGCTGATGGCCGGGATGGACTGGGTCGTGATGCCCTCGATCTGGTGGGAGAACTCGCCGGTGGTGATCCAGGAAAGCTTCCTGCACCGCCGCCCGCTGATCGTGAGCGACATCGGCGGCATGGCGGAAAAGGTGCGGGACGACGTGAACGGCCTGCACTTCCGCGTGGGCAGCCCGGAGGACCTGGCCGACCGGCTCACCCGCGCGCTGGTGGAGCCGGGCCTGTGGGACCGCCTGTCTGCGGCGGCGCCGGTGCCGATCGACCTTTCCGAGTTCGCCCGCCGTCACCTGGAGGTTTACCGCGAAGCACGGGCGGCGAAGGCCGCCCCTCCCGCAAGCCGTCCGCGCCCGAGGCAAAGGGCGGCGTAGCAACGAGAAGGATGAGCGCCATGAAAAAAATTCTGGTCATCAGCCCGTCTGGCGAGGTGTACGACCACGACTGCGTCCGCTGGTACGCCAGCATGAGCTTCGACAAGGCGCCGGACCATTACCACAACATCGGCGACGCCTTTGTGTATGACAGCTCGCTGAAGCTGCTGCGCTATTCCAACCTGTTCGGCATCAACATCCGCAATCCCACCGAGCGGGAGATCGAGCGCTACAACGCCGAGTACGACTACGTTTTCCTGCGCGGCTCCAACTACCTGCACCAGTACATGGACTGGGAGAACGCTCCGGCGGTCCTGGAAAAGCTGCGCCTGCCCATCATCGCCTTCGGCATCGGCGCGCAGGCCCCGTCCAAGGGGCCGCTGGTGCTGAACGAGGGGACGCGCCGGGTGCTGGCGATCATCGCGGAGCGGTCCGTCTCGCTCGGCGTGCGCGGCGCCTACACCGCGGACGTTTTGTGGTCCCAGGGCATCCGCAACGCCCGGATCATCGGCTGCCCCACGGTGTTCCGCAACAACGATCCCAACCTGCGCATCGACCTGCCGCCGCTGGAGCGCGTGCGGGAGGTGGCGTACACGCTGCGGCGCGAGGTGGACCCGAGCTACGCCCAGGACCTGCCCCGCTACCTCGACATGCAGCGCGACACCATCCTGGACCTGTCGCGCCGCTTCAACCTGGACGTGCTGGCGCAAGGGGAAATCGAGGAGAAGAACATCCTGTGGGGCGACCCGGAGCAGCGGGGGCGCAACATCGCCAAGCTGCGCGCGGAGAACTGGCTGCGCGGGGAGGACGACCCGCTGGAGCGGCTGTACGACACCAACCTGTTCTATGCCGACAGCGTGGCGGAGTTCGAGGCGAAGCTGCGCGCCAAGGACCTGGTGCTGGGCTACCGGCTGCACGGCAACCTCTTGGGCCTCGCGAACCGGGTGCCGTCGGTGTACTTCACCTATGACAGCCGCACGGCGGAGTTCGCGGAAACCCTGCAGATCCCGAGCTTCGACGTGTTCTCCGGCCGCCCGTTCCGGCTGGAGGACTACTGGGACCAAGGGCTGTTCGAGCGGTTCAACCGGGCGTACTACCAGCGCTACCGGGAAATGCGGCTGTTCCTCGATGAGAACGGCGTGTCCCACAAGATGCTGGACGAGACGGAAGCCGGGCGCGTGCGTCCGGCCTTGCCCGTGCTGCAGGACCGCGCGGCGTGAGTGCCACGCTGACCGAGGCGCCGCGCCCTGCCGTCACCGGCCCCGCTGTCACAGGATACGTCGAGGCGATCACCGCGACGGCGGCCCTGGGCTGGGCCTGGACGCCAGGCCAGGCCGAGCCGCTGACCGTCGAGCTGCGCCTCGGTCCGGAGGTGGTGGCGGAGGCGGTGGCGGACGGGCTGCGCCCGGACCTGGCGCGCAGCGGCATCGGCGAGGGCCGCCACGCCTTCACGCTGAAGACGCCGGAGCGGCTGCGGCCGCGGCTTGCCGAGCTGCGGGTGTTCGCCCGCACCGCCGACGGCGCCGCGGTGCCGCTCGGCAGCGTGCCGGCGGAGGACGGGGTGGCCGAGCGGCTGGCGCAGATCGGCCGCGGCATGGAAATGCTGATCGGCTCGCAGCGCGTGCTGCACCGCAACGTCCAGGCCGCGCTGCTGGCCGCGCCGCAAGGGGGCACCCAGCCGGAGGGCCAGCCCGGCACGTCGATGGCCGATGTCGCCGCGGCGCAGGCGGCGCTGGCCGACAGCGTCGCCACCCTGGAACTGTTTGTCGTCCGCCTGGAGCAAGGGATGGCGGCCCTGGCGGCGCAGCGGACGGGAACGGCGCAGCCGCGCTGGGCGCTGGGCGGCCTCCTGGCGCTTTCGACGGCCGCGCTGGCCTTGTCGGCGTGGGCGCTGGTCCACGCCATGCCGGCCTGACCCCATGGCCAGTTCCCAGGCCGCGCCCGGCGGGCGGCCTTCCGCCGCGCCTGACGGACACCTCGCCACCGCGCTGACCCGGCGCCTTGCCATTCGCGGGGTGCTGGCCGTCGCGGCGCTCAGTTTCCTGTGCAACATCGGCGCGCTCGCGGTGCCGCTGTTCAACATGCAGATCTTCAACCGCGTGCTCGCGACGCGGGACACCGACACGCTCCGCATGCTGGCCGTGGGCCTGGCGCTGTGCCTGCTGGCGTTCACCGTGCTGGACTCGCTGCGCTTCATGGCGCTGGAAGCGTTGGCCGGCAAGGTGACGCGCCGCCTGTCCCTGCCGCTGCTGCGCGCCGTAGCCGCGGGCGGGCGCGGCGCGGGCGCCGGGTCGGAGGCGCTGGCCGACCTCGAAACCCTGCGCGGCTTCATCGCCACCCCGGCCTGCACCGCGCCGTTCGACCTCATGTGGGCGCCCGTCATGCTGCTGGCGCTGGGCTTGCAGCATTGGGGGTTCGCCGCGCTGGCCGCGCTGTGCTGCGCGATCCTGCTCGTCATGAACGTGCTGGGCGACGCCGTGTCACGCCGCCAGATGCTGGCCGCGAACGAGGCCTCGGCCACGGCGCTGCGGCGCGCGGCGGACGCGGTGGGCGCCGCGGAGGCGGTGCTGGCGCTCGGCATGCTGCCGACGCTGACCGGGCGGTGGGAGGCCGGGCAGCGCCGCGCCGCCGGGCTGGTGCACCG